>NZ_DJLC01000110.1:0-73045 GCF_002434875.1 Acinetobacter sp. UBA6526
GTTATGATTTAATTCACTTTTTTATAAAAATACAATGAGGAATGATGATGAAAAATATGCAAGGAAGAACAGTTTTTATTACAGGTGGTAGCCGTGGAATTGGCAGAGCGATTGCCATAAAAGCTGCTCAAGCGGGAGCAAATGTTGTGATCGCGGCTAAAACAGCAGTGGAAACGGCGAAGCTATCTGGAACAATTTATAGTGTTGCTGAAGAAATTGAAGCAGCAGGCGGCAAAGCACTTCCTTTAATTTTAGATGTGCGTGATGAACAACAAATTCAGCTCGCCATCCAACAAGCAGCATCAACTTTCGATGGCATTGACGTACTCATCAATAATGCAGGTGCAATTGCTCTCACTGATATCGAATCAACTTCGTTAAAACAATATGATCTAATTCAGAATATTAACCATCGCGCGACATTCATTTGTGCGCAAGCGGCTTTGCCCTTCTTAAAACAATCGGAAAATCCACATATTCTTAGTCTATCTCCACCCGTAAATATGTCACCCAAATGGTTAGGTATGTTATCCCCTTATGCACTGTCAAAATATGGAATGACGATTCTCACTCTAGGCATGGCTGAGGAATTTCGCCAATATGGGATTTCTTGTAATACCTTATGGCCAGAAACCTATATTGCAACGGCAGCTGTATCAAAGAATTTAGGTAAGGAAAATACACAACACGTCAGTCGTAAACCCGAAATTATGGCTGATGCAGCCTATACAATTTACACCACGGCAAAAGGTGAGCTTAGTGGACATAGTTTGACTGATGAACAAGCATTATCTAGAGTCGGTATCACTGATTTTGGACATTATGCTTGTATTGAGGGAAATACTAATCTACAGAAAGATTTTTTCCTTGATTAAAAATAAAAACGACCTTAAAACACTGGTTTTAAGGTCGCCGAATCGTGTTCAGATTAAACCAATTAACCTGGGAAAATACCACGTTCTTTACGCGCTTTTAAGATACGCTCACAACCTAAAATGAAGGCTGCAGTTCTCAACGTACATGCTTTTTCACTTGAAGTGTGCCATACGTCATTGATCGCTTGGATCATTAACTTATCAAGTCTTTCGTTAATTTCTTCTTCAGACCAGAAGTAGCTCGACATATCTTGTACCCACTCGAAGTAAGATACAGTTACACCGCCAGCATTACAGATTACGTCTGGAACAATCGTTACACCACGTTGAACTAAAATATCGTCAGCTTCAGGGTAAGTTGGACCATTTGCACCCTCAAGGACTAACTTCGCAGTTAATTTTTGAGCGCGCTCTACAGTAATCTGACCTTCTAATGCAGCTGGAATTAAGATATCCATCTCCACATCCCAGAATGCTTCATCACTGATTGCTTGCGCACCAGCAAATCCACCAACACCAGGATTGTTTTCAAGATAGGTTTTCAATGCAGCTACATCAATGCCTTCAGGGTTTGAAATCGTACCCGTATGATCTTGGATCGCAACAATTTTAGATTTTGAATCAGCAAATAAATAAGCTGCTTCACTACCTACGTTACCAAAACCTTGAACTGCAACCTTAGCACCTTCTAAAGGCAATTTAATTTTTTCAGCAACTTGTTGACCCGTGATAAATACACCACGACCAGTCGCTTTAATACGGCCTAAAGAACCACCTAAATGAACTGGTTTACCTGTTACAACGCCAGTCACAGTGTGACCTTGACCAGATGAATAAGTATCCATGATCCAACCCATTACGTTTGGATTTGTACCTACGTCTGGTGCTGGAATATCTTTTTGAGGGCCAATAATGTGACCAATTTCACTAGTATAACGACGTGTTAAACGCTCTAACTCACGAGGAGATAGTTGACGTGGGTCAACACGAATACCACCTTTTGCACCACCAAATGGTAAGTTTACAACAGCAGTTTTAATCGTCATCCACGCAGAAAGCGCCATGACTTCATTTAAATCCACATCAGGATGGTAGCGAATACCGCCTTTACCCGGACCACGAGATAAGTTGTGCTGAACACGATAACCTTCAAAATGACGAATCGAACCATCATCCATTACGATTGGCACATCAACGATTAAAGCACGCTTAGGACGTTTCAGTGTGTCAATGTAGTCTTTGAGATCATCTAAATATGGCGCAACACGATCGATTTGTTCGAGGTAAGTTTGCCATGGACCGTCATTTTGGGAGACATAAGATAAATTAGACATTGTCTATCCTTATAAAACTAAAATTGATGGATCAACGCAGCCGATCCATCAATCGAATAAGTAATTAAAAATAATATACGCGGCTAATTTGGCTGTACGATTGTCCAAATCAAACCGTGGATTGCATTCAGCCACATCAAAAACACGAATTTTTCCTGTTTTCTTAATGGCTTGTAACAATGGTTCAAAGACTGTTAGATCAATTCCTTTGACCGCTGGCGCACTGACACCGGGAGCAATGCAGGCACTAAATACATCCATATCTACTGTAATGTATAAGTGGTCGATTTTTTCTATAAAACTGTTAATTTTTTTGTTCAAATGATCAATATTTAGTAAGTGAAGTTGCTGATCGTATATATATTCGCAATTCAGTCGATCAGCGGTTTCAAACAGCACTTTTGTGTTTGAATGTTTTGCTACACCGATACATAAATAATGAAAATCTTGCTGATGTTGTTCGGACAATTTTGCAGCGTTTAAGAATGGTGTACCTGAAGTAACTTGTTCAGCTTCACGTAAATCAAAATGCGCATCAAAGTTGATAATTCCAATTTTTGCATTTGGCTCGTTGTTACGAATATATTGAAACAATCCTGAGAAACTTCCAAATGCAACTTCATGACCACCACCTAACACCACAGGTTTAATGCCTTGTTGCAGCGTTCTTTCTACGCAATCAGCTAATTCAGCTTGAGCTTGTTCTAATTTACCCTGATCACAAACTACTGTGCCCAGATCAGCAATACTAATCGACTGATGAACTGGAAGATTAGCGAGTTGTGCACGAATCATATCAGGCGCATCTGCCGCACCGATTCGCCCTTTGTTACGCTTTACCCCTTCATCCGAACTAAAGCCAATCAATGCATATGAAGGATGCTGGCTTGTATTGACCACTTGATGTAGGCGTAAGTGAGCTTCACCCTCGCCATCATTTCGACCTTGCCACTTAAATGAATGGTTCATAATGCTTCACTATTTTAAATTGTGTTAGACCTTAAACTGAGATTTCATTGCCATGACGAACAATACGCTTAGATAAATCGCCACCGAGCCAATAAACAACCTCAGAAGGATGTTCAATATCCCAAGCAATAAAATCAGCGACCTTACCCTGTTCCAACGAACCATGCGTGTTTTGCAATCCAAGCGCACATGCGGCATGAAGCGTGACACCAGCTAAGGCTTGTTCAGGCGTTAAACGAAATAAAGTGCTGCCCATATTCAACATAAGACGCAGCGATAGTGTTGGCGAAGTCCCCGGATTTAAATCCGTTGATAGTGCAATACGTACCCCATGCTGATGCAAAAGATCTAATGGTGGGAACTGCGTTTCACGTAATAAATAAAATGCACCTGGTAATAACACCGCAACTGTACCCGCAGCAGCCATCGCCTTGACATCATCTTCAGTCATATATTCCAAATGATCGGCTGACAATGCATGGTAACGCGCAGCTAGACTCGAACCACCTAACGATGAAAGTTGTTCGGCATGAAGCTTCACAGGTAAATGAAGCGTTTGAGCTGTCTGAAATACACGTTCAACTTGCGCTGGAGAAAATGCCAAATGTTCACAGAATGCATCTACCGCATCAACTAAACCTTCCTGATGCAGTTTAGGCAGCATTTCTGTACAGATATGCTCAATATATGCATCGCTCTGATCTTTATATTCAGGCGGTAAAGCATGTGCAGCTAAACAAGTACTTTTCACTGTCATCGGTAGCGTATCAGCGATTTGGCGAATCACACGGAGCATTTTTCGCTCGTTGGTGTAATCCAAACCGTAACCGGATTT
Source organism: Acinetobacter sp. UBA6526 (assembly GCF_002434875.1). NCBI lineage: Bacteria > Pseudomonadati > Pseudomonadota > Gammaproteobacteria > Moraxellales > Moraxellaceae > Acinetobacter > Acinetobacter sp. UBA6526. Next base: position 4,014 of record NZ_DJLC01000110.1, read on the forward strand.
AATCCCGATGGTTGTTACACCATCTTGAAGTAAACAGCGAATTCGTTTCAATGCAGATGCAAGTAATTGTTCTTCGCTCGCCTCGCGCGTTGCACGCACTGTACTGGCAATCCCGCCCCCACTCGCAGCAATTTCAGCATAGCTCACACCTTGCAAGCGTTTTTCAAATTCAACGCTACGATTGCCACCAAAGACACTATGCGTATGGCAATCAATAAAACCCGGTGTTACCCAAGCACCAGCTAAATCTACTATCTCTGCATAATCATTAGGTGGAATATCTTGTTGCGAACCTATCCAGTGAATGATTTCACTATCAGTAACGATTGCAGCATTTTCGATACTGGAATATTGTCCATTTTGCATGGTTGCAATATGACAGTTTTTCCAAAGCTTTTTCATTGACTATTCCTCAAATGACTCAAGCGCAATCTGCGCTCAAGTCATTCTGTTATTAGCTTTCCATTTTGATACTTGGTGATAGATGATCATCAACTTTGACAGCATTCGGTTTAGGTTTGACCCAAATGTTGTATGCAATACAAAGTAAGATTAACCACGTAATGCCCACATAAATTGCTGGTCGTGAATCAGGGAAATATCCCATCATTGCCAAGATAAACACCATAAATGCAATTGCAAATGCAGGCGCATATGGCCAACCAATCACAGGGAAATCGAGCGCTTTGATTTGAGCAGATGATAATTTACGGCGCATCGCAACTTGTGAAAGTAAGATCATCAGCCATACCCAAACTGTGGCAAATGTAGCGATTGAGGCAATGATGATAAATACATTTTCTGGGATCAGATAGTTCAATACCACGCCAATCAACAATACACCCGCCATCACCACAACAGTCATCCAAGGTACCCCATTACGAGAAAGCTTTTGGAAAACTTGTGGCGCTTGACCACGATTTGCCATACCGAACAGCATACGACCTGCACCAAACACATCACTATTAATGGCAGATACAGCTGCTGTAATCACCACAATATTTAAAATCGTTGCTGCTGAACCAATACCTAAATTTTCAAAAATTTGTACAAATGGGCTGCCTTGGCTACCAATTTGATTCCACGGGAAAATCGACATTAAGACAAAAATTGTTAGTACATAGAACAATAAGATACGTACTGGAACTGCATTGATCGCTTTAGGAATAGAGGTTTTCGGATCTTGAGATTCACCAGCAGTAATCCCAATGATTTCAATACCACCGAATGCAAACACCACGACTGATAAACACGCAACTAAACCTGCGATACCATTCGGCATAAAACCTTCATGTACCCATAAATTTTGAATACCTGTAGTGAAACCGCTGTGATCCGCATGGAATCCGTAGAACATGAGTCCTAAACCACCTAAAATCATCGCAACAATCGCAGTGACTTTGACAATCGATAACCAAAACTCGAGTTCACCAAATACTTTGACATGTATAAGATTGATCGCTCCTAGGAACATAATCAGCGATAAAATCCAAATCCATCGAGGTACATCGGGATACCAGAATCCCATATAGATCCCGAAAGCAGTGACATCAGCCAAAGCGACAATGATCATTTCAAAAACATAAGTCCAACCCGTAGTAAAACCTGCCAATGGGCCAATGTATTGAGAAGCATATTCACTAAATGAACCAGAAACTGGATTTTGAACAGCCATTTCACCTAATGCACGCATCACGATATAAATTGCAATCCCTGCAACGATATATGCGAGCAAAACTGAAGGGCCTGCCATTTTTATTGCTGTTGCAGAACCGTAAAAAAGTCCCGTTCCAATCGCTGAACCTAAAGCCAAGAAACGGATATGACGGGTGTTTAAACCCCGCTGTAATGTGGAGCTCTGTGACATTATTATCTCCAATCCTTAGGAAATTTAGTTAGATACGACCACTCCTAGTGGTCGTTTTATAGATCACATTTCAGTTAAGCTAAGCTTGGAAGTAGCTTTTCGATCAGTAATTCGTTTAAGCAGCCACTAGCTAACAATTCACTTGCTTGCTCAATATCAGGTGCAAAGAAACGATCTTCACTGTAGTAAGGAACTTGATCACGTAGCACTTTGCGCGCACGTTCAAGTTTAGGAGAGCTTTTTAAACCTTCACGGAAATCTAGACCTTGGCATGCACCAAGCCACTCTACCGCTAAAATCCCGCGCACATTATCAGCCATGTACCACAAGCGTTTACCCGCATTCGGCGCCATCGAAACATGATCTTCTTGGTTTGCAGAAGTTGGTAAGCTGTCAACACTTGCTGGATGCGCCAGTGCTTTGTTATCACTTGCCAAAGCTGCCGCTGTCACTTGCGCAATCATAAAGCCCGAATTCACACCACCATTTGCCACCAAGAATGGTGGGAGTTGTGACATATGGCGATCCATCATCATTGAGATACGACGCTCAGATAAAGAACCAATTTCAGCCAAAGCCAAAGCCAAGTTATCCGCTGCCATTGCGACAGGTTCAGCGTGGAAGTTACCACCTGAAATCACATCGCCTTCAGCTGCAAATACCAATGGGTTATCTGATACAGCATTGGCTTCGATTTCCAATACTTCTGCGGCTTGACGAATTTGAGTTAAACAAGCACCCATCACTTGTGGTTGACAACGTAATGAATAAGGGTCTTGAACTTTGCTACAATCTTCATGTGAATGTGCAATTTCACTAGACTCAGTGAGTAAGTCACGATAAGCAGCTGCCACATCAATTTGACCACGTTGACCACGGACTGCATGGATACGTGCATCAAATGGCGCGCGTGAACCCAACATTGCCTCTACACTTAAGCCGCCACATACTGTCGCAGCAGCAAAAAGATCTTCTGACTCAAATAGACCACGTAATGCATAAGCAGTGGAAACTTGCGTACCATTAAGTAATGCCAAGCCTTCTTTTGCAGCAAGTGAAATCGGCTCTAAACCTGCTTTTTTCAAAGCTTCAACCGCAGGCAACCATTCACCTTTGTAACGTGCTTTACTTTCACCAAGTAATACCAAAGACATATGCGCCAAAGGTGCTAAATCACCAGAAGCACCAACAGAACCTTTTAATGGGATATGCGGATAAACTTCTGCATTAATCAATGCAAGAATGGCATCAATCACTTTACGGCGAATACCTGAAAAACCACGCGCCAAGCTATTTGCTTTGAGTAGCATAATTAAACGTACCATCGCATCATCCAATGCTTCACCAACACCAGCTGCATGCGAAAGAACCAAAGAGCGTTGTAATTTTTCTAAATCTTCAGGTGCAATTTTAGTCGATGCAAGTAAACCAAAACCAGTGTTGATACCGTAGGCAGTACGCCCTTCATTTACGATTTTTTCGACGCAAGCGACACTGGCATTGATCGCATCCGATGCGCTGTCATCTAACTTAACTTTGATCGGATTTAAATATGCTTTGCGGAGATCAGCTAGCGTAAGTTTGCCGGGTTGAATAAGAAGTTCCATGTTGGCGTCCTGTTTTGCACTCTATTGTTCTCTTACGATGCTGCTTGCACAATTGCAAAAAGCACCGTAATCGTTATCCATGTATTTTTATTGCGTGATCATTGGCAAGTTCAAACCTTGCTCTTTCGCGCAATCAATCGCGATGTCATAACCTGCATCAGCATGACGCATGACCCCTGTTGCTGGATCATTGGTGAGTACACGAGCAATACGTGCTGCTGCTTCATCGGTACCATCACATACAATCACAACACCAGAGTGTTGAGAAAAGCCCATCCCTACACCACCACCGTGATGTAATGACACCCAAGTTGCGCCGCCAGCTGTATTTAATAAAGCATTGAGTAATGGCCAATCCGAAACGGCATCTGAACCATCTTGCATTGACTCAGTTTCACGGTTAGGACTCGCAACCGAACCTGAGTCCAAGTGGTCACGGCCGATCACGATTGGTGCTGAAAGTTCACCACTACGTACCATTTCATTGAATGCTAAACCTAATTTTGCACGTAATCCTAGACCAACCCAGCAAATACGCGCTGGTAGACCTTGGAAGCTAATACGTTCACGTGCCATATCTAACCAACGATGCAAATGCTCATCATCAGGAATTAACTCTTTTACTTTTGCATCTGTTTTATAGATGTCTTCTGGATCACCTGAAAGTGCAACCCAACGGAATGGACCTACACCGCGACAAAATAATGGACGAATATAAGCAGGAACAAAGCCTGGGAAATCAAATGCGTTTTCCACGCCTTCTTCTTGCGCCATTTGACGAATGTTGTTGCCATAATCAAATGTAGGTACACCCATTTTTTGGAAATCCAACATTGCTTGAACATGCTTCGCCATAGATTGTTTAGCAGCTTTAACAACTGCTTCAGGCTCAGTTTTCGCGCGTTGGCGATATTCTTCCCATGTCCAACCAATTGGCAGGTAACCATTCAATGGATCATGTGCGCTGGTTTGATCCGTAACCATATCAGGATGGACACCACGACGAACCAGTTCAGGTAAGATTTCAGCAGCATTGCCATGCAGTGCAATCGAAATCGCCTTGCCTTCTTTTGTATATTTTTCAATACGCGCTAAAGCATCATCTAAATCAGTCGCTTGCTCATCGACATAACGGGTACGTAAACGGAAATCAATACTGGCTTGTTGGCATTCGATATTCAGTGAACATGCACCAGCAAGTGTTGCAGCCAAAGGTTGAGCACCGCCCATACCACCTAAACCAGCAGTAAGTACCCAACGACCAGTTAAATTACCATTGTAATGTTGGCGACCAGCTTCGACAAAAGTCTCGTAAGTTCCTTGAACGATGCCTTGACTACCGATATAAATCCAAGAACCCGCTGTCATTTGACCATACATTGCAAGACCTTTGGCATCCAATTCGTTGAAATGCTCCCAGTTTCCCCAATGCGGTACTAAGTTCGAGTTTGCAATTAAAACGCGTGGCGCGTCTTTATGTGTTTTAAATACACCAACAGGCTTTCCAGATTGAACCAATAAGGTTTCATCAGTTTCTAAGTTTTTCAGTGTTTCAACAATCTTGTCAAAGCATTCCCAGTTACGTGCAGCACGACCAATCCCACCGTAAACAACAAGCTCTTTCGGATTCTCTGCAACGTCAGGGTCAAGATTATTCATCAACATGCGTAACGGTGCTTCGGTCAACCAGCTTTTCGCATTGAGCTTTGTACCGCGTGGTGCGCGAATTTCTATGTCACGAAATTTTGTTGTCATTGTAGTCACGATCGGACTCCTTCCTTTGAGATTTGAACCGCAAATTAAACTGCTTTTACTGTATAGCAATGTATTAACTTGTATATACATCCATATACTACACAAATCTTTTATCTTGAAAAGATGCATTTCATTCCATTCTTAAAAATAAATTTCAAAGCAATGAAATAAAAAGATTTATTTTTTAAATCTCAATAAAAAACCCATACAACTACAAATTGTATGGGTTTCAAAAAAGTAAGGAAAAGTTAAATTTTTGTGAGTTCGATTAGACAAGTTTGCTTTAATTGCTGTTCAATTAAAACAATACTTTTCAATCGTTTTTCTTGGTCAATCAAGAGACTTTCTTGATGTTTAAGATGGAAGATTTGTTGATCAATTATAATTTCCAATGCTTCAAGACTTTGATTAAAAATGAAAACCAGATCAGCCGAGCTGAAAATCTCAGTTGTTGGAGTTTGAGTAATCCAGTGATAGCGAGCAAGCAATTTTTGCGGATCATAAATCAAATTAAAATCACGGACTATTCCTGCAATTAACTCACAACTCACGGCACTACTTCCGCTGAATTGCGCGGACTGCAAAGTATTGAGTTGTCTAGCCTCACCGTCAATATGCAACACAAGTCCCTGACCCTCTAGCACCGTCAAGATACGTTGTAGACCAGAAAATTTAGAAAAGTCACCCGATGTTTTGACATCAGCCATCGAAATACGCCAGTCAAATGCGTCTAAGTCATCACCTGCACTTCGGGCAAGCTCAAATGTATAGCCAGCACCATTTTTCCATCGCATCTTTTTATAATGAGTTAAGTCTCGATGCTCAATCATTGGGTAAACTTGCCTTCAAGGTAATAGCGGCTACCCGGATAAATCAATCGTGCACTAGAGATGAGTTGTTTGTTCGACCATGTACGACGACGAATCAACAAACAAGGTTCAGTTTTATTGATCTTTAACCATTTACTTTCTTGAGCAGAAGCCAAAATTGCCGTGACTACATGCTCACCCTCCGTAACAGGCGCTTTTGACATGAGATATGCATTGGGAGTAATCGCAGTAAAATCTTGTGCCAAATATTCAGGAATCAAAACAGGATCAACCAAACGATCCTCTATTTGCACAGGCACGTCATTTTCATAATGCACAATGATTGAATGGAATAACTTTTGTCCCTCTCGTATTTGCATCAAAACACTTTGTTCAGTATTCGCTTGAATTTTCTCTAAAATCAAAACCTCTGCACGATGCTTATGATTACGCGCAATAATTTCTTCAGCAATATTATTCACATGAAATAAAGCAGTTCGTCCTTGCCCTTCGGCAACAAAAGAACCTACGCCTTGGATGCGTACAAGCAAACCTTCACTGGTGAGTTCACGTAACGCACGATTGACAGTCATACGACTACAACCCAGTAACTTTACCAATTCACTTTCAGAAGGAATCTTTTTATTTACCGTCCACGTTCCTTCGTAGATCTTCTGTGAAATCATTTGTTTCACACGTAAATACAAAGGAACAGGACTGTCTTCAGCTAAAGACAAGTCCAGATCAGTCTGCTTGGAAGCTGTTGACATCGACTAAAACTCATACAAAAATACCCGAAGTCATTGTAAATGAATTTTTAAATATTTGTATATACAAGCTTATACAAATAAATCATCTGGATTGTGTGTTAAATCGTAAATCTCCCATTGATGAATGAGGGATTGTTGCAAATAAATAAGCGCTTTTTGATGCGAATCGAAAATGATTTCTATAAAGTAAATGATTGATCGTTAAACCGTATAGCGTTTACTTAGCCCCCATTCAGCCAAAATACGACGATACATTGTTGATGAGCGATCGGCTTCAAAATGTGCTTCCATACTAATATCTAAAGGCAACTCTTCAGGCTTCTGAGCTTCCACCATTTCTTGATCTTCAGCAAAAATCTGTGCATTAAAATCATAGACGGCTTGTAAATCCCCTGTCTTATCAAAATTACGGGTCAAAGGCACAAATAAACGCGTTTTGTTGTGCGACATCGGGCAACAAGCATTTAATATTTTTAATACACCATCATTTGGGAAATGAATCGTCAGCACTGCTGAAAACGGCGGATACACGTCAAAAATACGCTCCCATAAAAAATTATCGGGTGCTAGATGCTGCATCCCATGTGGGTAATTACTCACATTACTGACATATTCAGTGTGTAAACCATAATCGGTACGTTCTGTCGAATATTTCGGAACAACTGGATTTTCACGGTCTGCAAAAGCTTCATGATGCACCCATGCAAAATGTGCTACATCGATAAATCCCTCTAATTGACGACCACTTGAACCCGCAATATCAACATAAGGTGGCAAAATCGCTTGATGCTGATCGCTGTCCCACGTTTCTAGTGCTGGGAAATTCGCAGCGCTTTCATCTCGACCTAAAATGCTCGTCCACACCAAGCCATATTTTATAACGACAGGAAACTTGGTTAGGGTGAAACGATCTGAAATTTTAGTGAGATCAGGTTGCGCAGGAATCTTGGTACATTTGCCTTCTTCATTGAAATGTAGTCCATGATAGGGACAAATTATCGTTTCCCCATTCACCCAGCCTTTGCTTAATGGCACACCTCGATGTGGACAAATATCTCGAACTAAATGGATATTGCCTGACTCAGTTTTATAAATTGCCATATTCAGATCAAGCAGTGTGACTTGACGAGGCTTCGTGGTCACATCTTCAACACGAGCAACAGGATACCAATGTTGCGCCAAGATTTGCCAATCTTGATCATCAAATTGACTATGGCATGGCTTATTTGGCAGGTTAATCAGAGGAATCGCATTCATGTTGTGCTCACACTATTTTTTCTGTAGATCATTGATCTCTTTGTCTAAAAATAGTTTGGAGGATATCTTATTTTTCGTCTATTAGAATGATCTCAATGAAGCATTCTAAAAATTAGAACAGATCGGCACTAAAATTGCTTTTCTCTCCGCAATGCTTTTATCTAAAGAGAATGTGCAATGGCATTACCATTTTCACGTTTTGCTGAATATTTTATTGCGGTCGCTAAAACAGGAAGCCTGCGAAAAGCTGCCGATCAACTTTATATTTCAGTTTCAGCGGTACACAGACAAATTGTTCTCGCGGAAGAAGAGCTTGGCGTTGCATTATTTGAACGGCTGCCGAATGGTTTAAAACTCACATTAGCTGGTGAGCTTCTCTATGCTGATTTACGCAGTTGGCAAAAAGATTTTCAAATGACACAAAAGCGTTTGAATGAAATTCAGGGGCTACAGCGTGGCACGATTGAGTTTGGAATGATTTCTGCTTTAAGTGAAAGCTTTGTGACGCAAGTCATTCAATCCATACATCAACAATATGCATGGATCAATTTCAATATCCGCATTTTGGATAGCGATCACGTGGCTGAAATGGTGATGAATGCCGAACTTGATTTTGGATTAATCCTAAATCCTAAACATCAACACCAATTACATGTGAATGCTTTTATTGAAATGCCACTTGGAATTGTCATGTCCAAACAACATCCTCTTGCTACAAAAGAGCACATCTATTTTTCAGATACACTTGAATCTAATCACATTATTCCAGCTGCACCTTTAATTATCCATGATCATGTCACTGCTTTATATAAGAAACATGACTTTAATCCAAGACATCAAATTGAATGTAATGATATTCGGATGATGATTTCTTTACTCAAGCAAAACTTGGGGATTAGCATCATGAGTTATCTTGATATTTACCCATTTATAGAAAGTGGCGAGTTTGAGTTTAGAACAATTAAAGAAAATGGATTGCACCCCATCACCCTTGCATTATGTGTTGCACCAAAACGGCAACTTTCAAGAATTTCTCAAATCATGATGAATCAAATCATTGAAGAAATGGAAGCACTAAAATCGGGCATGATGAAATATTCCACTTGAATAAAGCAAGATATTTGCACCAAATTAAATCAAATAAGCATATGATTTAAATAAATTTATTATTTGACACCAAAATAGATCATCGAGTAATTTGATGTGAAGTTTCACGTACTATGAATCATCAGGCATCCACATGACTATCTCAGAAAAATCGCCTCATTTCACTGCTCAATACCCTCGGGATATGCTCGGATATGCCAATCACCCTCCTCATGCGCAGTGGCCAAATCAAGCTAAAATTGCGGTTCAATTTGTTTTAAATTATGAAGAAGGCGGTGAAAAACATATTCTGCATGGTGATGATGGTTCAGAGCAGTTCCTCTCTGAAATCAGTGGGGCTGATAGTTATCCTGCTCGTCATCTTTCGATGGATTCCATCTACGAGTATGGTTCACGTGTTGGGTTTTGGCGAATTCAACAGGAGTTTGCTAAACGTCATTTACCGATGACGATTTTTGCTGTTGCGATGGCATTACAACGAAATCCTTTAGTGGTTGAAGCAATCAAACAAAATCACTATGACGTTGTTTCTCATGGCTTGCGTTGGATTCATTATCAAAATATAGATGTTGAAACAGAGAAAGCGCACATGGCTGAGGCGATGCAAATTTTAAGAGATTTATTCGGTGAGTATCCGACAGGTTGGTACACAGGTCGTGATAGCCCTAATACGCGTCAACTGTTAGCAGATTATGATCAGATTCAATACGACAGTGACTATTATGGCGATGACCTACCTTTTTGGTCATCATTGACGAAAGAGAATGGTCAAACTCGTCCACATCTTATTATTCCCTATACCCTCGATACCAATGATATGAAATTCGCGTCTCCAACTGGCTTTAATCGGAGTGAGGACTTTTTTGAATATTTAAAAGATGCTTTTGATGTGTTGTATGCAGAAGGCGCAACATCCCCAAAAATGTTATCGATTGGGATGCATTGCCGTATTTTAGGTCGTCCTGCGCGTTTTAAGGCATTGCAACGCTTTTTGGATTATGTTCAAAGCCATGATCAGGTTTGGATATGTACGCGTCAGCAAATTGCAGATCATTGGTATAAACATCATCCTTATCAAGGGTAAATCTATTGTTAGACTGGCGGCATCATTGCCGCCCCAAAAGATAGTAATCAACGATATAAATTCAAAAAGCTTAAGCTCTACCAGGGTCTGTTGGCATTTCACCTTGCGAGCTTTCAGCTCTCATTGCGACAGTGGGTGTTTTTTAGACGATACAAGGCATGTTTTGCGAAATTTAGTCATTCTAAATAATGAGAAACACTGTTTCGCAAGATAACGCAGTATGAGGAACAACGTTCCGCAAGTAAAATACCCCTGTCCTCGAGCTTCGCCTTGCGCTGCGATCAAAGCAGTGCTTTGCTCTTGCTCAGGGTTATGGCTAAAACTTCCTCAAACTTCGTTACGAAACTTGACAAGGGGGATACCATTGCCTGCGTTTCATGCCTTGTTTGTGTCGTTTTAACCTATAACGCAATGCATGTCTGAAATGTCAACAGACCCTAAAGCAAATCATAGCCTAGTAATATTACATAACTGCTTAGGCTATTTTCGCCATTTCCACACTCCTCTGTTGCAAGAGTTTTACTGCATCCTTAGCTTGTGCAGCCAATTCCATCATATCTAAATCAGGAATTTGATCATTTTCCATCACCATTTTCCCTGCGATAAACATTGCTTGGATATGTGCCCGACCACTACTTGCAACAGGGCCAATTGCCATATCATGTAAGCCGAAATAACGAGGATCATCTAAACGATACAGCACTAAATCAGCTTGTTGACCTACTTCAATCGTACCCACTTGATCTAGGCCTAAGATTTTAGCGCCTCCAACTGTGCCCCAACGTACAATATCTTCAATAGTCGCAGCATCAGCCCCGCCTTCAAATTGCCCACCCTCGTACTGTGGGACAGCCAACATCCCTTTTCGAGCACGTTGCAATAACCACGCTGCATGTGTTTCTGACAACATATCAGCAGCCTCATTTGATGCTGCTCCATCCACACCAATCGAAATGGTCATGCCAGCTTTTTCTAAAGTCACTAAATCAGCAATACCACTGCCCAAACGCGCATTACTTTGTGGGCAATGTGCAATACCTGTATGGGTTTGCCCCAAGATTTGAATTTCTTCTGGTAATAGCTTCACGAGATGCGCAAACCAAACATCATCTCCCACCCAATCATTTTCGGCACAATATTGCACAGGCGTCATGTTAAATTTGGCTTTTGCCGCATCCAGATAATCTACCGTTTCAGATAAATGACTATGCATTCGGATACCTAGTTGACGCGCGATCTTGGCACTTTCCCGAAACTGTTGCGCTGTCGTTGAGTGCAAAGTCGATGTCGGCGCCATCACAATTTTACGAAAAGCATGACCATCTGGTTGATGATATAAATGCACTAAGCGCTCAATATCCACCATATAGTCATCGAACTTTTCAGGCCGCAACGCCTGTGGTAATTCACTTTCTAAACCTCGCGTGAGTGTTGCACCACCTCGACACAACACAAAACGCATGCCCAACTTTTCTGCTTCATCAAATAAGATCGCAGCGCCATCAAACGGCATTTTTGGCCAATATAAATAATGATGATCGGCGACTGTTGCACAGCCTGAACGTAATAGTTCAATTAAGCCAATACGAACTGCAACTCTAAATGTTTCTTCATCAAATGCACCACGAAAACGATATGGGGTACTAGCAAGCCAAGCTGTTAAGCTTTGATTTAAGCCTTGTGGTTCACCTTTCAGTAAAGATTGAAACAAATGATGATGTGTATTGACCCACGCTGGATAAATAACGCAATCTTTTGCACTCACCACCTGTTCATGTGGTTGTTGCGTAAGCTGACCTATTTCCTTAATTTTGCCATCTTGAATCCGAATATCAGTGGCGGAAGACCGCGCGGCATTCGCTGATAAACCTGTCAAAATCGCATGGGCATTTTTAATCAAATAACTGTGGTTCATCATACTTGTTCACTCTCATGCCATTTATTTAAGAAAATACGACTCAACAAAGACATGACGACAAATAATCCTAGACCTGTACAAGTAATTAAAAATAAAGCGGCAAACATTAATGGTAAATCTAACTGGAAACCCGCTTGTAAAATTTGATACGCCAAGCCAGCACTAGTACCACCTGCTCCTGCAACAAACTCAGATACCACTGCACCGATCAAAGCCAAACCACAGGAAATTCGTAAACCACCAAAGAAATAAGGCAATGCATTTGGTACACGTAAGCGCATTAAAATTTGCCAACGGCTTGCTTTATTAATCTGAAATAAGTTGAGCAAGCCTTTATTTACGCTGCGTAAACCGAGAGTTGTATTGGTTAAAATTGGAAAAATTGCCACTAACATTGCACACACAACCAAAGCCAGAGTTGTATTTTGAATCCAAATAATTACCAATGGCGCAATTGCAACAATCGGCGTAACCTGAAATAAAATTGCATACGGCATAAAACATGCCTCAAGCACACGACTTTGTACAAATACGAAAGCAACCAAAGTTCCAATGATGACTGCACACGCAAACGCCAACATCGTAATTTTCAAAGTGACCCATAAACTACCAAATAGCAAACCAGATTGATTGATCATGCTCATTGCAATGTCACTCGGTTTCGGCACGATATAAACAGGAATATTCATCTGTTGAAAACTCAGTTGCCAAACTAGAAGTAACAACAAGCCTAAACTCAGTGGTGCAGCAATACGTTGGATCGCAGGATTTTGCAATAAAGGTTTAATCATGATCATGACCTCCACTTGCTTCGGCTAATAATTCAGAAAGATGAGAGCATTGTTTGATAAAGCCTTCAGAGGTTCTAAAGGATTCATCGCGTTGATACGGTCCATCCACAGTTAGATCTGCAACCACTCGCCCTGGGCGTGCACCCATCACAATCACACGTGAAGACAAATAAACGGCTTCATAAATACTATGGGTAACGAACACGACCGTTAGATCACGCTCTGACCAAAGTTTGCGAATGTCACTATCTAATTTATGCCGCGTAAACTCATCTAAAGCGCCAAAGGGTTCATCCATCAGTAATAAATCAGGTTCTGTAACCAATGCTCTTGCAAGTGAAGCACGCATTTGCATACCGCCAGATAGTTCTCTTGGATAGGCTTTAGCAAATTTATCCAAACCAACAGCTTTTAAAGCTTCGTGGACTTTTGGCGTACTTTCTGATTTGGCAACATGCCTTAAATCCAAAGGTAAACGAACATTATCTTCAATATTTGACCACGGCATTAAGGTGGCTTCCTGAAATACCATCGCCATTTTGCATTGTGACTGAATATCGGCCTTGCCGTTCCAACGTACATGACCCGCAGAAGGCTGCTCAAGGTCGGCAAACATTTTTAATAAGGTACTTTTGCCGCACCCCGATGGTCCAAGTAAAGAGACAATTTCACCACGCGCAATATTGAGGTCTAGACGTTGTAACGCATGTGTGCCATTTGGATAAGTTTTTTCTGCGCCTCTGACCATAATCATTGGCGTTACGAAATTTGATGATTCTTTGACTGGAATATCAACAGATAAAGCTGAATTCATATGGTTTCCCCTTCATGCAAATGCCCTATTTTCTTAACCGATTCAAAACAGCTTATTTCTTCGCAGTATTGACGAACTGTGTTGTATAAGCCGATTTCCAATTGGTTTTGGCATTGAGTAAACCTGCACCCACCATAAAGTCACGCGTTGCTTTCCAACGGGCATCGGTCATCACACCAACACCCATTTTTTTTGCATCGCCACCGTCAATTAAATTGCGTTTACGCATTTGATCTACAGCAAAAGCCAGTAGCTCATCATTCATATTTGGATTTTCTTTTTTAATTACTGCATTTCCTAATTTCGGATCTGCTAAATAATTTTTCCAACCCTCCATCGAGGCTTGAACAAAACGGCGCAGCACATCTGGCTTTGCTTGAATCACATCATTGCGTGTAACCAAAATACCGCCATAAGCAGGATAACCAGCATCGGCAAATAAGAAGAAATTACTTGAAGGTTCAGCTTTTTTCGCTTGTAACACTTCTGAAGTCGCATAGGCTTGTTGCGCAACATTTTTCCCTGCAAGGAATGGCTGCATGTTAAATGTATATGGACGTGCTTGAGCTGCATTTAAATGATATTTGCCTTTCAACCAAGGCCACCAACTTGCTTGACCGCTCGTCGAGACAAGAATCGTTTTTCCTTTCAGATCAGCTAAAGATTTAACATCGCTATGTGTGAGTATGCCTTGTGGATCAAATTGAAATGGTGCAGCAATCGCTTTGATTGGGAAATTGCTTTCAATTCCTTTAAGAACTTGTAAATCGTAATTAATAATAAGGTCTGCACGTTTTGAGAGTAATAAAGTCATATTGTTGACTTGTGGCCCGCCGATTTTAATATCGACATCTAGACCATATTTTTTATAAATCCCTTGTGCTAAAGCTTGATAGTAACCACCTTGTTCAGCTTGTGCATACCATGTGGTTTGTAGAACCAATTTATCGGCAGCTTGAGTAAATGAACTGAATAATAATGCGCTTGCAATGACAGTTAATCGTCCTTTGCCTACATAGTGCTGAATTTTCATAAGTAAGACCCCTAAATATGTATGAACTCATTTCGCTATTCTTTTAGGGGAATCAAAACCAAATGTATAAAAGCACACAGATTCTCTCAAAGCCAAATAATGACTTTGTCCCCAAAAGAGGAACAGCTAACGCTGTAGAGCAATGTCCCATGTGTAATACACACTAACCGCTTATACTCACTTATGATTTAGCAAACACCATGCCAGTATTTATTTAATAGATATTTTTCATATAGATAGATTAACAGACTAGATTGCATATTGATGTTAGCTATTCATTCTTCACTAACATCTGCGCTTTATTCTGAATTATTTTAGATAAAAAAATAAAATGCACCATTTTAAGTCCATGCCATGCGCAAAAAAGAATCAAATATTAAATTAGCCACCAAACCTATTGATTTATTTTTAGCTAAACAGTCGAAAATCTAAGACTTTTTATATAGCAATCTCGTTCATGACTTATTTATAAACATTGGTATAGAAAATGCTTATATAGATTTGTCAGAGTAGAAGCGTTCAGCATATATCTAAAAATATATGTGGGTCATTGCTCAGAAATAAGCTCACTTTCTATTGATTTAGAAAGTGTTGCTCTTTTTTGAAATAATGACCCAGTCACCTTCCATTCAATTTGATTGGGTCATGGTCTATCCAAAAATTGAGGTGAAATATGAATGCAAACATGACCAACTTAGCCGAAGAAAATAACTACAACCTCGAAGAACTCCAGAAAGAATCTCGCATGGGCGCTTTAGGTCAAGAAACATTTGAACGTGAAGTTCGCGTGATTGATTTATCTGACTTCGAACAACGTAAGTATGACATAGCAGATCAGCTCTGGTCAGCCGCAACAGATATTGGTTTTTTTCAAGTTTCAAATCATGGCATTGATTTAGATCAAATCAAAAATGCCTTTGAAATGACTGAAAATTTTTTCAATCTTCCTGAACACATCAAAGCACAATACCCATTGAACCGTAATGCGGGCTGGGAAAGTAAAGCGCAAATTCGACCATCCACCAGTACGCCTGATCAAAAAGAATCTTATCAAATTACTCGTCCACGCATGGCAGGCTTATATCCAAGTGAACAAGAATTACCGACATTTAAAACAACCATGCTAGAGTTTGAAAAATCTTGCTGGCAAGTCGGTATGAAAATATTATCTTGCTTCGCCTACAAACTTGGCTTTGCAGATAATTTCTTTGCGCTTGCGCATGACCCCGACCAAGAAACCTATCAAAGTACCCTGCGGATGTTGCACTACTATGCAATCGACCCAGCCATTAAAGATCAACTTGGTTTATGGCGTGCAGGTGCACACACTGATTTTGATTGCTTAACTTTATTGTTCCAGCGTAAAGGTCAAGGCGGCTTGCAAGTCTGTCCTGGTAAAGATATGGAACAACAACAATGGACTAGCATTGAACCGAGAGATGATGTCATTACCTGTAATATCGGCGATATGCTGATGCGTTGGAGCGATGATCAATTGCCATCTAATTTCCATCGTGTAAAAAATCCTGAAGCTCATGAATATCAAGGCGCACGTTATAGTTTAGCTTTCTTCTGCCAAGCCAATGAAGATGTGGTGATTGAAAGTCCTAAAAAGAAATACCCTGTGATCACGGCTAAGGAATATTTAAAGCAAAGAATTAGTGCAAATTTTGAAGGAAAATACTGAGTAAATTTGCGGTCAGAGACTCACTATCTCTGACTGCAACTGTTGTTCAATAATCCAACATGACTGAGCCAAATGATGCACATCACAATTTTTGCCCTCACCGATACGATCCACCACTAAAAAATCACTTTTGGCTTCTAAAGTAATGAGTGGATGGTGCCAAATCCCTTGGTGATAAGTCACACCCTGCTTACCGTTGGTGAGAAATGCATAGATTTTTTGTTCATTCGGTTGCGTTTGATCTAAAGGAAGCGCCACGATGACTATAAATTTTTGCTGCTGTAGTGGGATAAACGACTGTGAACCATAAGGATGACGCTCCAGCATGTCGATTTTAAATGGAATCTCTGTTGCAGATAAATTATGGAAAACACTGATCCCCACAGCAACATTGTCGCCAAACACTTGTGCAATAGATAATGCATGATAGCGCTCTGTTAAACCTTGATTAATCGGAAAAAAATCATGATTTTCTTTTTCAATCACATCGCCAAAAGCTGCGAAGTTGGCTTGAGTTAATGGCTGAATCTGGATACTTTTCTTCATAGATTGATTTTCACTTTAATACCTTGAATTTAATTTAAAAGTTATCTAATTCTTGAAAAATGATTAGCAGAGTCATTCTGAGATATCATCAAATCTCAGGATAAACCTGCGGTTCGCCCTACCTTACGAAACGTTGTTTCTCATTTCGGGAAAAGTAGGCAAAACCATTTGTTAGAATGACATTACGTCCATGTAATGCAGTCCAACGGGTGGCATCCATGCCGCCTACGCGATAGTAAATAAATACCTAAATTTCATATCTAATACTACTTAATAATTTTTCCCCATAAACGAATGCGACTAATCCCACCATCAGGAATCATATTTACACGGATATAATTCACTTTTTGATGCTGTAAAACTTCTGCAAGATATTCATGAATTGCATCCATGGATAAAGGTTGCTGCTCCAATAAAAAAGACCAAAACATACTTTGAGGAATCAATTGCGCATCGGTTGCATCCTTAACATACGCAGCTTGGATTGAACAAAATGCAGGATAATTTCCTTTAAAATAAGCGGTATCAACTTCAATTTTTTCAACATGACCTGCCTGCCCTAAAGCAATAATGCACCAATCAAATCCGGGTTCACGGCGACGCTTGGTTTCCCATCCATCACCCATATTGATGCCACGATCAGGACTTAATAAGTTATCGGGATGACCAAAATGTGCATCACTATAGGCAACAATTCGCCCACCATTTTTCAATCCAATTAGATCCATTTGCTGAGTCGTATCTACATGCTCTAAAATGACATTTCCATAGACACGTAAACGGGCAATTCCCCCGTCTGGAAAAATATTGATGCGGATATGCGTAATCTTTTGAGGATGACACTCAAAAAAATGATGATGATCAGGTGACAATACTGAGTTTTCTAATAATGAAATCCACTCCACCTGATCGAGTTGCTCATCAGGTGCATAACATCCTTCAATTGACGCCGATGCAGGATAATTTCCTGTGAAAAATGAAGTATCAATGTCAAAACCAGAGACTGTTCCAGTAACTCCTAAACGGACAACACACCAGTCATAGCCTGCTTCGCGTTTACGTCGTGTTTCCCAACCATCCATCCATTTACCATTGTCATCATATTTACCTTCGATGAATTTGGCTAGTTCAGTTTGAAGCATTCTTTTGGCTTCTGCGAAAAAATCATCTGAACAAGACACAATGGTTGCACCAATTCGGGTATCAGCCAAATTCGTTAAACCCTGTAAATGATCTGGTAAAGTTACTGTTTTCGCTATATGCACCGTCATTGATCAATCCTAAATATTTTTACTTCAATTCAATTATGCAAAATCCAGTCCAACTGGTCTGACCTGTTATAAAAATATTCCTAATTTTTAATTGAGTCACTAAAAAAATCGTAATTTTTGTGTAGAATCAAACTGTTTATTATTTTTGGATGCGTCGCCAATGAACCCACAAGCTGTGCTCAATGGAAAATCATCTCAGGTGACTGAGCAAGCTGTGGAAGTGATTCATCAACGCATTCAACAAGGCAGCTATGCGATTGGATCAGCCTTGCCCTCGCAACGTGATTTAGCGGCACAACTCGGCATAAGCCGCGCCTCTTTACGTGAAGCCCTGACTCGTCTTGCAGCCTTAGGTCTCTTAGAAATCAAAGCAGGTAAAGGCGTTTATGTCATCTCACAACATAGCCAAGCGGCTGAACAATGGGATGGAGAACATCGAGTTTCATTAAAAGACTTTTATCAATTACGCTATGTACTTGAAGGCTTTTGTGCCCTACTTGCATGTGAATATTTAACTGAACAAGATAAAACAATATTGCAGCAATATTATGAAAATCTAGCACATGCAATCAAAGAACAGGACTGGCAAGCCGCTTCTGAATTTGACTATGCGTTTCATCAACATGTGATCGAGTTGAGTCACAATCAATCTATTATTCAAACTCTTAAAATGCATACTGAATGGATTAAAAAGAGTCAAATTCTTCCATTTGTTCAACCAAACTTAGCATTCAAGACCATTCAAGAACATGATTTGATATTGCAAGCACTTTTCCAACAAGACGCACCTGCTGCTGAAAAAGCCATGCGCGCACATATTATTGGTGCTGCACAAAGAGCTGGTGTTTATTTTTCTCGACATGATAGCTAAACGTACGCAAATTAACTTTGAATATGTCTAGCCGATAAGATCAGTACAAGTTGCACCACTTTATTTCACGTTCTGAACAATGATATTGCGCCTCACCCTATCTTGCATTTTAATGATGCAAAACAACTGGTATGACCAGTAAAACCAGTTTATAAAATTGGCACGCTTCTCGCTTAATACTCCTTAGAAATTTTTGATGTATTGATAAAATATTTAAGGTCTTAAAAATGAATATTGCGATTGTTGGTGCAGGTATGGGCGGTTTAACGGCTGGTATCGCTTTAAAAAAGTTTGGTCATCAAGTCACGATCTACGAACAAGCTGCTGAGATTCTACCTGTTGGAGCTGCGATTTCACTTTGGTCAAATGGTGTAAAGTGCCTTAACTATTTAGGGCTGACTGATCAGATTCAAGCATTGGGCGGAGATATGCAATCTCTTGCCTATGTTGATGGACTGAATCAGCACACCATGACTCAATTCAGCTTAACTCCACTCTATAAAGAAGTTGGGCAACGAGCCTATCCTGTTGCTCGTGCTGATTTACAACAATTATTGATGCAGCAATTTGGTCTGGAAGATATCAAACTCGGTATGAAAATGATGGCAATTGAAGATCATGCTAATCATGTCTGTTTGCATTTTCACGATGGTTCTCAAGTCCAAGCTGATCTTTTAATTGGTGCAGATGGCACACATTCAATTACACGTAAATTTGTTCTTGGCTATCAAGTGGAACGCCGCTACGCAGGCTATGTAAACTGGAATGGTTTGATTGAAATTAATGAGGCTATTGCACCAGCACAACAATGGACAACTTATGTAGGTGAAGGAAAACGTGTATCTCTCATGCCTGTCGCGGAAAATCGATTCTATTTCTTCTTTGATGTACCCATAGAGGTCGGTTTACCTAACCAACGTGATCAATATAAAACTGAATTAAAAGAGCATTTTCAAGACTGGTGTGCACCTGTGCATCAATTGATTGATTGCTTAGATGAGCAAAGAACCAATCGTGTCGAAATTCATGACATTGAACCTTTTATGAATTTTTATAAAGGTCGCGTGGTGTTATTAGGCGATGCGGCGCACAGTACGACTCCTGATATAGGTCAAGGTGGTTGTCAAGCGATGGAAGATGCGATTTACTTGGCACGCGCTTTGCAAATAAATACTTTCGGATTGGATGATGCGCTTGAGCGTTATCAAAATAAACGTAATGATCGCACCAAAGAAATGGTACTACGTGCGCGTAAACGTTGCGATGTAACACATATGAAAGATCAAAAAGTGACTGAAGAATGGTATCAATCACTCTATACAGAACAAGGATCACACATCATGCAAGGAATTATTAGCAATATTGTGGGAAATCCTTTAGATTGATAACAACAAGTTTTAACTCCCCCCTTCAATGGGGGCTTTTTTTGTCTAAATAATTCTAAAATATCATTTTCACTAAAACTCCATCGCAAGTAGAAACTACTCACTATTTCACCTCAATATCCATCATCATAAGATATATTGGAAGCAAACAAGTCGACTTCTTCTTTTAAAATAAGTGGTTTTAGTCGTTTAACTTCATTGTTATCTATGATTGCTATTGCATCCATAGCTTTTTTTAGTTTGGGTGATCTTATCCAATCATTATTCCATAATTTGATACTATTCTTTCCTAGAACTAAATCACAAATTGGCTCGTTATAAGAAATATTCTGATCAATAGGTAATGTTGCTCTCTGAATCCATATTTCCATGTGACCAGTATTTGGAATCTTAGAAAATTTAGCCTGTATCTTTAAAATTAACATTTTCTTTTCTTTTTTATCATTGATGAAACTAATTAATAGACTTAAAATTGCGACACTTATTGAATAAGTACGGGGGTTTTTATATGCAATATCTATGATTATTGAAATCAACACTAAAGGTTGATGTATCACTTTTGTTCTAACAAGTCTACTATGAAAATAATTTAATGCTGCGCTAAGGCTCCCTGAGTTTGGAAATTCAAGTGCATGATCATATATAATTAATAAATGTTTCTGTATATTCTTATCAATCTGTTTTTTCTTTATCCACGATAATTTATCTAACTTTATAGAAGAATAAATAACATTGTCATTTGACCTTGTCTTAGACTGATTTAATTTCAAACCTAAATCAATCATTATTTCAGTCAAAAACTTGACAATTTTTTCACCATCCTGTGGATTATTTACAAAAATACGGTAATCATCTCTATAACGTAAAATTGAATAATCTTTTATTTCTTTACCATCTTTTTTAATTCGATCGGTTAACTCACTATCAGCAAAACCTAAAACAATCTCTGCTATAAAATCCATTAATACAGAACCCTGAGGTATACCATTGGTTTGACCATGACGCATGTCTTGAATATGACCATCAATAATATTACCTATTAAGGTTTTGTCTAACCTCTTAGCTTTTGCAACTTCTTTCTTATGCAATGCCCATGCAATTGAATGAGTATAAATAGAGCTATAGCAATCAGTTAAGTCCGTTTCTAACATATACTCATAATCTAAAGATTGCTCTATTGAATGCTGTTCAATCTCCTGCCACCAATTTAATATTTGCTCTGCTTTATCTACTTTATTTGATAAAGATTGTACAGGTATACTTAGGCATTGGATTTTTTCATTTTTTCTAAAAAAGTTAAATCTTCCTTTTATCTCATCCCACACATCTTCTTCTGTTATCTTATGTACAAGTGATACATACAATGCAGGGTGGATAAGTTGTAATGGTCTCCATGCATATCTTCCATCTTTATTATTCAATATAGAGTAATTTACATCATCATAATCTCTAGGATTTTTAGATTGCATATCCTTTAAATTTTTTCCAATTAATATTTTATTGACTTTAGTTAATAGCTTTTCAAAGCATATATACTTAGGAAAGTCAATATTACAATAACTTTCTTGTTTTAGAAAAAATTTTCTAGCCTCAATATGATCTAAATTAAGAACTGATTCGCTTCTCAAAGAACTCATAAAAATAATCTGTTTCAATTTATTTGTTCTTAAAATATCAAATTTCGAATAAATCTAATAGAAATATAATCAATTTAACTTTTCTAATAATTCTAAAAGCCCATTTCATAGCTGAAATAGGCTCTTGTGATTTCAGAAAAAATTAAAACTTATAGCTCAATGTAAAGCGGTTTTGTAAAAAGTCTTTTTCATAACGTGGTGAAGTTTGGATACCAAAGAAATTACTCACACTGAAACCTTTTAAAGCACCTGTAAAATTATAGATCCCGAAAATCATATATTCAGATTGATTTCGACTTGCTACATTCTCTTTTTCTTTCAAATCCATAAATGAATAACGTGCCCCTGCGATTACTTGATCAGTTACTTTACCTTCAAGTGAAAGCATAAATGCATTTCCTGCACCGAGATCTTGTGTGCTGGTAAAAAATGGTTGTGCGAAGATTTCCCCTGAAGAAGTTTTGGTTGCGTACGGCGTTAATAAAGCACCATTTAAATAACTTTCGCTGTCTGGTTTGATGTAGTTATAGGCCACTTTCAAACTCGCTTTAGACAATACTTTCAACGCAGCTTGTGCACCAAAAATTTGACTATTCACCTCACCTGCCAATGCTTTGCCTTGATCTTTACCTGAAATATATTGCACAGAAAACTCTGGCGAATAATTTAATTTGGGAAAAGATAGATCGGCTTGAGTATAGATCAAACGCGTGTAATCATCATAATCTTGATACCAAAGCTGCGCCTTTAATTTTTTATCACTGGCTAAATCAAAACTTTTACCCAGACCAAATGACCATAAACCATCTGTTTCGATATTTGAGTTTTGACGAGATGTCTTGGTAAATTCATCTTCGCCATAGCTTTTGTATTTATTCACCTTAGTTAGACGTAAAAAGTCAGTATTATTGCCGACCTGAACATCTGCGGCTTGGTATAAATACATCAAAACACGACGGTCTGCATAATCTCCCATAAACGGTAAATTCAAACGTTGATTACCAATGGTGACTCGCGCAAGATCATTTTTCCAAGTCAAATATGCTTCAGCTAAACCATCACGATCTTCTTTTAACTCGTCAACTTCATCATTTTGATTTTTATCATCTAAACGACGTTGTAAGTCATAACCAACCGCTGCTTGTACACCGAGAAATGGCGCTGTTTCATATCGAACATAACCACCAATGGCGACCGTATCTTGGTTCAAATTATTGACAAAATAACCATTATTTAACGAGTAATAGGTCGATTTCACTACACCATGTAGCGTTCCACATCCCAACATTGCTTGTACGGATTGCACTGAATTATCTTGGACTTTACAGTCCTGTCCTAAATTAAAGAGTCCATTTAAGCTGGTATCCGCAGCCCAAACCTGATTCATACTCCCCATTGCAATCAGCAAAGTTGCAGATTTCAAAGTAAAATTTTTCATAAAGTTCCCCGAATGATGCATTTAAAAATCAACTCAATCCATTTTTTAAGTTGTCAAAACCCCAACTTTTAACTTTTTTGAAGTCAAAAGCTCCCCAAGACCTATTCAAAATTGAATAAGCGATTTTTAAATGGTTGATGATTAAAATTAAAAACGTTGCTTGTTAAAAACTGAGGTCGTTAAGATTGAAATTAATGACCTGAATTTACAGGTAGTGTTGCAACTTCCGAAGACTTCTTGGTAAACGGTAAGTGGTTAAACACAATATTTAAGAAAATTGCAGTAAGACAAGCGGAGCTAATGCCTGAATGAAGAAGTGTTTGTACTCAAATCGGAAACTGTGCATAGAACTCATGATTTACGATTGGAATCATCCCGATAGCTAACGAAGTCGCCACAATAATTAAGTTCTTGTGATCGTTATAATCAACTTTCGCCAAAGTACGAATACCACTCGCCGCCACTGTACCAAATAACACGATTCCCGCGCCCCCAAGTACTGGCATTGGTATCGAAGCCACTAAACGACCTACGATTGGCAATAATCCCAACACGATTAAGATTCCACCCGCAGTTGCAACTACAAAACGACTTTTGATGCCTGTAATCGCAACCAGTCCTACATTTTGGGCAAATGCGGTTTGCATAAATGAACCAAAGATCGGTGAAACTGCACTCGACAACATATCTGCACGCAAACCATCGCCGATACGTTTTGAATCAACTTTAGTGCCCACGATCTCTCCGATCGCAATAATATCCGCTGTTGTTTCCGTCATGATGACTAAAGTCACGATAGTCATAGATAGAATTGCAGAGAATTCAAAAACTGGAGAACCAAAGTGGAAAAAGCTAGGTAAAGCAAAAATAGAACCTGATGCAACTTTTGAAAAATCTGCAAAGCCAGCGAAATAAGCCAGAATCGTACCCAATACAATAGCAATTAAAATTGCCAGTCGACGTAGAATTTGACTGCGTAACATACTAAAGATGATCACGATTGCCAAAGTCATAACAGCAAGTCCGACATTTGCTGGATCACCCCAATTTTCTGCCTTTGGATTTCCCCCCATAATCCAACGAATCGCTACAGGTGTTAGAGATATACCGATCATGGTAATCACACAACCCGTCACGACGGGCGGAAAGAATCGAATGATCTTGGCAAAAAAAGGAGTCAGAAATAATCCGATAATCGAAGCCACAATGACAGCACCAAATGCAGATGGTAGCCCACCACCAGTACTGACAATGGCAAGAATCGTGGCAACCCCTGCAAACGATACCCCTTGCACAATAGGTAATTTCGCCCCGAAATGTTTAAAACCAATGGTTTGTAAAACTGTGGCAATTCCCCCGACAAACAGTGCTGCAGCAACCAATAATGCGATTTCCGAACCGTCTAAACCTGCAGCTGCACCAATAATCAGTGGTGGAGCGATAATTCCGCCATACATGGTCAACACATGTTGCAAACCATAGATGATATTTTTGTTCATCCCCAAATATTGATGTTCTGCTGAAACATCCATATCGACATCACTGTGCACTTTGTCTTGATGCATGAAGTTATTCCTCAAATAAGATTAATCATGTCTACATCGGTTAATTTCTAAATTAGCTGCCACGGTAGGTTGAGTAAGAAAATGGACTGATTAATAGCGGTACGTGATAATGCTGTTGTGTATCAAGCACTTTAAAATCAATGCACACTCTCGGATAAAAACTCTCTGTATTTAACGATTGAAAATAGTCTGAAATTTCAAAAATCAGTTGGTAATTCCCTTGCGTAAAAGACTCAAACTCAAATGCTTTAATACGTCCATCAGCATCCGTCTGTTGCTCATCAGATAGCATGTATTGTTGCTCTACTTTTCGAAACAATTTGACAGTAACTCCAACTGCTGGTTTTCCGAGTGAAGCATTTAGAATGTGTGTACTAATACCAGCCATTATTGAATCTCCTGTTTTAAGCGAATAAGTGCAATCTCAGCCAATTGTTGCTGAACTTCTTGCTGCTCCTGCACCACACTATTGTTTAAACGGCGTTGTAGCTCAGCTAACATTTCTGCGCCAGTTCGCCCTGCCGCACGAATTAAAAATATATGTCCAAATTTAGATTCGTAATCTAAATTGCCCTGATACAGTGCTTGTTGAAGCTCTTCATCTGTCCCAAGTTGCCCTTGCTCTTTGGCTGAAAAGCGCTGTTCTTTTTCAGACAATGCACTCGCTGCTTTTTTCTCACCGATCCGAGGGTGCTGCGCTAAAGCATTTGCTATCTCAGACCATTGCCAAGTTTGAGCTTGAACTTTGGCAGTCTGATACAATGCATCACGAGTCGAATACGGACGATGTTGAACTAAATGCTCAATCCATGAATGAATATGGACACATGGGCTTAATGCCGCTTCGGCATGCGCTGTATCCAATTGATTGAATTGTTCCAAGTCCATTTTTGCTCCAATTTATTGCATTGTCTGACTGGTCTGACCAGATGTGTTTATATTAAGCAATGAATATGCCAATTTTATAGTTTGGTTTCATCTTTTTGATTATCAATTATGAGATTTTATAAAATACATGGCTTGCATGATTTAAATAAAAAAGCCTGCAAAAATAAAATTTTGCAGGCTTTAGAACAGATCAATTAAACGCTTAATTTAAGCTATAAGCAATCACATAATCACCATGATCTGGCGATTGACGTGCACCACCAGCGGTAATCAATACATATTGCTTCCCTGATTTAGGGGAAACATAACTAATCGGTGTTGCTTGGCTACCCACTGGTAAACGAGACTTCCATAAGACTTTACCTGTAGATGAATCTAAGGCACGTAAATAGTAGTCTTGTGTCGCAGCAAAGAAGACTAAACCACCTTGCGTTGCCATCGGCCCACCGATCGTTGGCATCCCAATTGGTGCTTTAAGCCCCATTTTGATTCCCATTGGACCAGTATCTTCTACAGTACCCATTGGAACTTGCCATGCAATTTGACGCGTTTTCATATCGATTGCAGTCATTGTTCCATACGGCGGTTTTTGGCATGGAATATTCAACTTGGACCAAAAGCGATCTTTGTTAACTTTATATGGTGTACCTTTCATTGGTACTGCACCCATACCTGTATTCACTTTCTCACCACCATTGGCTTCAAGCGCTAAATCTTCAGGTGTCTGTTCAATTAACTGAATCCATAAACCTAAACGCATGTCATTCACAAACATGTATTGATGACTTGGATCAAACGCAATACTGCCCCAATTCATACCACCCAAGGAGCCTGGGAAACTTAAAGATTTGTCTTTGCCAGGTGCTGTATATAAGCCTTCGTAACGCATCGATTTAAAATTGATACGACACATCAGCTGATCAAAAGGTGTCGCACCCCACATATCAGACTCAGTCAAGGCTGCATTACCAATTTGTGGCATTTCAACTGATCGAGGTTGCGTTGGGCTATATTGTTCACCTTCGATGTCCGCTGGCTTGACAGGTTGTTCAATCACTTTTGTCAAAGGCTGACCTGTTAAGCGATTTAAGACAAAGAATTGACCTGATTTAGTTCCAATTACAACAGCAGGTTTATTGCTGCCATCTTTCATCGGGAAGTTCACCAAACTTGGCTGCATCGGTAAATCAAAATCCCATAAGTCATTATGAACCGTTTGATAAACCCATTTTTCTTTACCTGTTGTCGCATCTAAAGCTAAAACAGATGAATTGTATTTATGATCTAAAGGTTGACGATTGCCACCCCAGACATCGACAGATGAGCTACCCATTGGTAAAAACACAGTATTCATTTGCGGATCATATGACATCGCTGCCCAAGAGTTCGCTGAACTACGTTTGTATGTTTCACCTTCTTTAAGCATATAGTTTGGATCAGGATTTCGTGGATCAAACACCCAACGCAATTCACCTGTAATGACATCGTATGCACGAATTACCCCACCCGGCATATCTGCTGCAAAGTTATCTGCAATTCGGCTTCCAACGACGAGCACTGTTCCCGCAATCGTTGGCGCTGAAGTTACTTCAAAACGTGGCGCTTTGGTACCCTCGCCTAAACCTTTGAGTAAGTCCACCGTACCGTTTACACCGAAGTCTTTGCAGCGTTCACCTGTATCCGCATTTACTGCAATTAATCGCCCATCTGGTGTATTGGTATACACACGTCTTAAACATGCTGTATCTGTTGCAACCGTTTTAACGGGTGTCGCACCAGCTAATATTGGCTGGGCTAAAGGTTGAGTCGAATCAAAATAAGCAACACCACGACAACGTTCCCACGCATCCGCTTTTGAATTAACTTCTGCTTTCCACAATTGCTTGCCAGAGTCAGCCTCTAAAGCAAAAATATTGTTATGTGGTGTACACAAGAAAATCTTATTGCCGACTTGTAAAGGTGTCATTTGATCCTCTGCACCATTGCCTGTACCCGTCGTAAAATCACCTGTACGAAAACGCCATACTTCTTTTAACTGATGAACATTATCTCGAGTAATTTGATCTAATGCGGCAAAGCGACTACCTCCCGAATCCTGTCCATAATGCTGCCAATTGGTTTGCTTCATGTCTGTTTTAACTGGAACTAATGGTAGCTCCTGACCTGAAGCCGAAACTGTCGCATGAGGTTGGAACATTTGGTAGAGACCGACGCACATGCCTAGAACAGTCAGCATACCAAAGCCATAAGCAGCTAAATCAGCACTCGGTTGAATTTGATAACGACGAATCGAGGGTAATGTAAACATCAACGCCGCAAACAAACCCGCTGGGAACATCAAACGTGAAAATAAGGGCCAAAATTCCCAACCCGCATCAAGAAGTGACCAAATAATCGTACCGATGAACACTAAGCTAAATAGCCAAACGCCAACTGCTTTCTTTTTAAAAATGAAAATTGCTGATGCTAACGTAAATACACCAGAGATCACGAAATACCATGATCCTCCTAATGTTACTAGCTTAGCGCCACCGACTGTAAAAAACAGTCCTGTGAGCAATAATACTAAGCCTAAAATCAGACACCATATCTTCAGTATGGTATGTGAGCTTGAAGATTCAGACATACGTCATACTCCTATATTAGAAATTCACTCGCATGCTCAATCCAGCAACCCAAGCATCATCTACCTCTTTTACACCCGCAGGTTGATGAATATATTGTAGGTTTGGTCTTAACATGACTGCTGGTGACCATTGATAGCTATAGTTCAGCTCAACATTGAGTTCATCTCGTTGAACTGGGACATAATCTGTTGCGAATGCATCATATTCGTCATAACCACGACTCGTATTCGTTGCGATTTGACGATCTTTATAACGGTCATTGACTAAATAATTTGCAATACCAAAACCAATCGAATCATTTGGACGACTATCAAAAGCCCCTTTGTACCAAAGTGCGAGTTGCTGAGTGCTTTGAACTGCCGTAGTGGCTTTATCATTCACAACGACATTAAAACTGGCGTATAAACCGCGTTTTGTATCGTCGCCTTTCTGCGTGAGTTGCTGCTGAGTATTCAACCAAAAACTATGCTTGCCATCATGGACTTTATCGGTCGTCGCAATATCATTTGCTTCAGCAGTCGAATACAACGCACCAACCTTATATTCTCCCGGCAAACCATTAAATATCGTAAGTTTAGGTCGCCACGCTAGTTCTACTGGAATCGTTGCGCCTTTCACGTTATCCATATCCAAATTAAAACCGTCACTGTCTTTTTCGGTTTTTACATTGTCAGGATTTACTTCATAGACACCGACTCCAAGCGTCCATTCAGGGGAAAACTGATACTTGAAATTGGTTCCCCAAATCCCTACAGGCCAGTTGTACCAAATAGATCCTATTGATTTTCCAAGCTGGCCACCGCATAGCAGTAGATTTTGGAATTCACATTGCGAACTATTAAAGTCATCAGACATGCCCATACGTCCAATCTTGAATTGAACCGTATTATCAGCAAAACCTTTTTTTACCCATGCTTGGGTTAAACGCCAGATTTTGCCTCGACCATAAATTTCTTGTGAGTTACCTAATGCACTTGAGCGTGGGTCTTTAATCTGCTCAAGAGTCAGCGCATTACCATCACGTTTTGTAATGACAATATTGGCTGTTGTATCTTTCCATCCTGCAATTTTTTCTAAATCAAAATTTGCACCCAGCGCTAACTGTGCTGCATTTTTAAATGTGTTGGTATCGCTATATCCGCCATCTAGATTGGTCGCCCCTTGGCTCATAATCGATGCAGTAAACTTATAACCTTCTTGTTCAAGTTGTTGGCGTTGACCATTCCAATCACCAAGTAGCCATTGACGATCTTGTGACCACGGTTCATTCGCAAAGCTGCTTTGCGCTGTACAGATAGCAACTGCCAAACAGCTTAATTTAATCAATAACTTATTTGAGTTCATAAAAAGCCTCCGTGCTTTCTTATTTCATTTTTAGCGCTGTACTAAGTTCAGATGTTGCACCGAGTTGATCCGTTACATTTGCAGTTAGAGATGCTACTTTTGTTGTTGGTTTCCATGAAACATTAGCCTCACCTTGTGCATTGGTCGCAGCAACGATTGAACCTAAGTAAATCTCTGCTTCATTTGAACTCGTTAAACGATTGCCAAATAATTCAACTTGATAGCGCTGGTTTGGTTGCCCTATTACAACCACATTCACTTGTCCTTTTGAGAAACTCAATTTCGGTGCTTGAATTGCTTGGTTAGGCTGCGCATTACAGCCTTGCTCATTTGGCTGTTGGCAAGTTTTCTGTAAATTTGCAGGATCAATCTTCACACCATGCCCACGAGAACCCACAAAATGCGCATGTTCTAAGCCCGGAACATCAAAAACTATCGCGCCTAAACGTTGATTTGGAACACAACTCCCACCTGCCTCACAGCGTTTAATATCTTTGGCGTTATCCCAAATTAGATTTTTAGTCAGTGTGATATGTGCATTTGCATCTTTTTCTGAACGAATGGCGATTCCTATACGATTGCCATGCACTTTGTTGCTATCCAAAATATTGCCATCACCCGTCAAGTTAAAACCATTTGAGTTATTGGTGAGTTCGTTGTAGGCGATATAGTTACGTTTACCCCAGTTGATTTGTAAACCATCTGAATAATTCTCAAATTTATTCCCAACCACAGCATTATCATTCCCCCAAAGAATTTCTATGCCTTGTGACGGCTCTGGGTTTGCTGAAGTTGAAATAAAATGATTATTTGCGACTAAGTTAAATGCCGCACCACGTGTTAACTCAAGCCCATCACCATTGTCTTGGAAATAGTTATCGAGCACTTTATTGTTATTGGTCGTCGTTGCAGTTGGATTGCCTTTGCCATCATCACCCGTCAGCATTACTCCTGCACCACCATAGTTATGCATAATGCGGTTGTTTTGAATGACGTTATTACTCGCACGATTCATCAAAATACCAATACAGAAATGACGAATCTCTAAACCTTGGATAGTTACGCCATTAATGTCACGTAAAACAATTCCCGGTAAAGTTGTCGTTCTAACATTAGTACCAAATTGCCCTGCAACTGCTCCTGGACAAGCTTCTACTCCTGTGCCTTTAATATAGTTTGAACCATCAATCGCGATATGCTCACCAGTTTTGGCCCACTGTGTACCAATAATTTTTACTGGTGCTTTAATTTCTGGAAGCGGACTACTGACCTTAATTGCATAAGGTGCTTTTCCTACCGCTTGGATCAAAATTTCACTGCTTACAGTCGGCTGAGTATTTGCCTGCTCTATCGCCCAACGTAATGAGCCTTTTTCAGCATCATCTTGATAACGATCAACCACATACGTTTCTGCTGTAGCCAAACTAGATATAGCCAAACCCATCGCTAAAGTACTTAAACGTAAAGAAGTCAATTTCATGTCTAACAAATCCTTTTCAATTATTGTGTCGGTTGAACCGTTTTTAAAAACTGCTTTAGTTGAGTTACATCAATTTGACCTGGTGCTGAAGCTTCGCCAATCATGCCAAAACTAAAGCTACCGCCCATATTTGCTGTTGCAATTCGGGAAATCGTTCCAAGTCTTCCCATTGACATTGTGAGTAGTGGCTTCTTGGACAACTCACTCACTTTTAAAGTTGCATTCATCAAAGTGAAGACATCTTGTTTGCTTTGTGGCATGACTGCGATTTTTAAAATATCTGCCCCGAGTTCATCTTGTTTTAATAAGCGTTTAACGATCTCATCTTCACTTGGCGTTTTTTGGAAATCATGATTCGACATGACGATCAGTACATTTTTATCATGCGCCAATTTCACGATATTTTTGAGAATCTGTTGGTCACGAAACATTTCAACATCCAACATGTCCATAAGAGGATGTTTTAAATAAGCTTGGTAAGTTTTTCCATAATCAACATCGCTAATCGTTAGCTTGCCACCTTCGTTATGCGTACGAATCGTCGCAATCATAGGCTTATTGCCTAGAATCTGTTTTAGCTCCTGACCCAATGCAATCACTTGTTTAGTTTCATTCGCAAAATCAAGTAAATCGATACGAAACTCAGCCAAATCTACATCTGGATTTGCCGCAATCACTTTTGCTTGTGCCAAAGCCTGATCTTTAGTTTTCGCTGTGATCGGTACAATTGTTTTAACAGGTGATTTCACCAACTCAGCCAATTGAACTGGGCTGTGCGCATTTTCTTGTGCCTGTACCATTTGAACCGCAAAAAAAGGGCTTACAAGCAGTATAAACGCTGCCAGTGTTTTCATTTTCATTTTCATCTTCATCATCCTTAATGGATTGCCCGTCTTTCCCAAGACAAAGCAATCTTTCGTTATTAACTCTTAAATATCAAAAAACACAGTTTCATCTTCACCTTGAATACGGATATCAAAGCGATAAACAATTTCACCATCGACTTCTGTACGTTTTGCAATCAGTGTCTGCCGACGTGTAGCCCACTCGATGCTATTTAAAACAGGATCGTTCGCATTGGCATCTGCTTCATCTTCAAAATAAATACGCGTATGCAAACCAATGTTGATACCACGAGCAAATAAAGCCACTGCGATATGCGGTGCTTGGATCGTACCTTTACGTCCTGAAACTGAACCCGGTTTTACGGTGTTAAAACTCCAGAAACCAGTTTCAAAATTTGCGCCTGTGCGTCCCCATCCATGAAAATTTGGATCAGCAGTTTTTGCTTGTGTATCAGCCTGACTTGGATAAACCCCATTGGCATCTGCTTGCCAGATTTCCAGTAATACATCTCTTAATGGCAAACCAAGCCCATCAAACACTTGACCTTCAAGACGAATACGCTCGCCCTGAGTTTGATCATTTACCAACTGATTATTGAAGTTATGTTCAAAGACTTCGATATTGGCTTGTTGAGGTAATAAACCGATATGAACATAAGGACCACCTGTCTGTGATGGTGTCTCTTTAAGTTCCTGAAAATTCCACGCGTTCATTCTGTCACTCCATTAAGTCAAATCATTTTCAAAATAAGTCGCACGACGACCACGAAGATGAATATCAAAGCGGTAGCAACGGCTATCTGATTCAATGAAATTATTTTTGTCTTCCAACGCGATCAAAGCACGACGTTGATCCTCAGATGGAATGGTTTTTAAAATTGGGCATGAGTCAATTAAGGTATCGCCTTCAAAATAGAACTGCGAAATCAAACGTTGTGCCCAACCATCAGCTATAAGAGAAAAATGGATATGTGCAGGTCGCCATTCATTGATACGGTTACGCCAAGGATATGGGCCGGGCTTAATGGTACGGAAAATATAGAATCCATTTTCATCAGTTAATGTACGACCACACCCACCAAAGTTAGGGTCCATTGCACCAATAAACTTGTCATTTGGATGACGATAGCGACCCGATGCATTGGCCTGCCAAACTTCTAATAAGGCATTTTTTACAGGGCGACCAAACTGATCACGCACATAGCCATGAACGATGATTCGCTCACCAATCGGCAGACCTTCTTTGGCATAATTCAAAATCAAATCATTGTCTTTAGGCCCAAAAATACTTGGCTTAAAATGCGGTGAAGTCACCTCAGTCAATGTTTCATTAATCGAAATCAATGCATTATTTGGCGAGCGTAATACACTGGTTTTATAGCCCGGTGTATATGCTGGCGGATGATCCTCTGTATCGCGTTGCGGATATGCACCCAATGTGTGATTTAACATGACAGTCTCCTTAATCTTTAGCTTGTACTGAAACGGGTTGCACATCTATTCCAAGCTCTTTGAACACTTCTTCAGCCATATGCATGGCCGCATTTGCGGCTGGTAACCCTGCATACAATGAGCTATGTAAAATCAGTTCTTTAAGCTCATCCTTGGTCACCCCGTTGTTAAAGCAAGCACGTAAATGCATTCTCAATTCATCTTCTCGTCCCAAGGCCAATAAAATGGCGATGGTGACTAAACTACGGGTATGGCGTGGTAAACCTTCCCGTGACCACACTTCCCCCCAAGCAAACCGACTAATAAAATTCTGGAAATCTTGATTAAAATCATTCAGGTTCTCTAAAGAACGACCGACATGTTTTTCACCAAGTACTTCTGTACGGACTTTGAGTCCTTGTTGATAACGCTGCTCATCATTCATTGGCGTTGTCCTGATATCGAGAGATTTAAAGTTAGGTTGCATCTGTATGAGCAACTAAAGATTTCACAAAGATCGCGACCGCAGCTGCTGTTGCAGGGATCATTAAGAGGCTTAAAATCGCGGTAAATGACCAATCATTACCTAATAAAACTGCGCCAATCCAAGCTCCAAATACTGCTCCAAAGCGACCAATACCTGTCATCCATGCCACGCCTGTTGCACGGCATTGAGTAGGATAAAAGCGAGCACTTAAGGCAGGCATAGACGATTGCGCACCATTGATTGCAATACCTGCGCACAATACGAGAATGGCCAATAATGTTGGATTGCTAAGGCTTTGCCCAACCGCCACTGCAAACAATCCAGCAATAAAATAGAAACCTGAAATAATCCGATTTGGATTAAAGCGATCCATTGCCCAACCAATAAACAAGGCACTCAACACGCCACCAAATTGGAATAAGCCACCAATAAATGCTGCACGCTCCATAGTCGCACCTGTTTCACGCATCAAAGTTGGCAACCAACTGGTGAGTAGGTAAATCACCACTAATCCCATGAAATAAGTTGACCACAACAAAACTGTGCCTTTGGCATATTGCTTAGAAAACAGCATGCCAAATACATTTTTCTTTTCTGCAACAGCAGATTGCTCTTCTGGAATATGGAAGCTTTCAGCACGCTGTACTTTTTCAGGTGCAATATGATTCAGAATGTTGCGTACTTTCTGAGAGTCTTTACCTTTGACGATTAGGAAACGATATGATTCTGGCAAAAGTACAATCACCAATATCATGAGGATTAATGGAGAAACTCCCCCGACCAAAAATAGACTGTGCCATCCAAATGTTGGAATTAACCAGCTGCTAATGAAGCCACCAATCGCCATGCCAAGGTTATAACCACAGAACATACAAGTGACGAGTAAAGACCGGATTCGTTGCGGGCAATACTCTGAAAATAATGTGGTTGCATTTGGCATTGCAGCGCCTAAACCAACACCCGTTAAGAAGCGCAATATAACTAAACTATTCAGATCAGTTGCAAAGGCAGATGCCAAAGTAAAACCACCAAAGATCAACATTGAAATCGTTAAAACAATTTTGCGACCAAAACGATCCGCAGTTGGGCCTGAAACCAACGCACCAATGATCATCCCGCCAAGTGCAGCGCTCATTACAGGACCGAGTTGAGAACGATCAATTCCCCAATCCTGTGCTAATGCTGGTGCAATAAAGCCCATTGCAGCAGTATCGATTCCATCTACAAATACAATGAGAAAACAAATAATTGCAATCATCCATTGATACTTGCTTACTGGTGCATCATTAATCAGTGCTTGTGCATCCATACTGTTTTTTGGGGCAGCAAATTCCTGTGCCATAGTTGCCTCCTTGTAGGCGAATTCCTTTCTAACCTTTGCGGTTATATTTTTTGAATAAACTTAGCCAATGCCTGATTGAAAACTTGAGGTTGTTCAATATTGGACAAATGAGACGCTGCCAAGATTTCAAGTTGACTGTTTGCAATAGACTGATGCATGAACTCTGCATCATGAACCGTAGTAACAGGGTCAAATTGACCTGCGATAATTAAAGTTGGGATTTGAATCAAGCTCAGCTGTGATTGCACATCTGCATTTGCCAATGCTCTACAAGAGTTGGCATATCCCTGTGCTGGTGTAACAGCTAAACTCTGAATTGTTTTTTGAGCCAGAACATCATGTACATAATCAAAATGTTCACTAAACCAACGGGTATGTGTCGTTTTCACGATGTCTGCTAGACCTGTTTGTTCAACACTATCTGCCCGCATATTCCATGCGTCGGCTGTACCAATTTTGGCAGCAGAATTCGCAACGGTAATACTATGAAAACGCTCAGCATGATAGATCGCTAATTCAAGCGCTGTGATGCCACCCATTGAAATTCCACAAAAATGGGCTTTTTCAATTGTTAAGGCATCTAAAATATCCACCACATCTTCAGCAAGATTTTGCAAAGTTGTATCGGCAATTACATCGCTATCACCATGCCCACGAGTATCATAAGTAATGACATGATAGTACTCAGCAAAAGCTGCAACTTGCGCTTGCCACATCCCATGATCAGTACCCAAAGAATTTGAGAACATGAGTACAGGTCCATATTGCAAACCCGATGTTTGAACAGCCAATTGATGGCCTTGACGATTGCTTATTTTAATCATCATGCCGAATCTCCTTGTGCTGCTTTTAGAACTGCATCAATCTGCGCCTGAATATTTCCGAGGTAAGATGCAGGTTTGAAAATCTCATTCAGTTCACTTGGACTCAAATGTACGTTGACTTCATCCATCACGGATAACGTGATTTTTAAATGCTGTTGCTGATTAACGGCTTGCTGACAAGCTTGCTCAATTAGCTGGTGCGCATTCAATCGCCCGATTTTGCTTGCAAGTGCCATCATCACCGCTTCAGCCATAATCAATCCATTGGTACATTCAAGGTTGCGCTGCATGGCATCAGGATTGACTTGCATATTTTCAAGCACGTCAGTAGTCCGCTCTAATGCGCCTGCACATAACTGAAAAATTTCAGGAATCGCCAACCATTCCGCGTGCCAAGCACCTAGAGCTCGCTCGTGCTCTTGCACTATGCTTTGATAAACACTAGCCATTAATGCTGGTAAGCGATTTGCAGCTGCAAGAACTGACGCTGCTGCAACAGGATTTCGTTTGTGAGGCATTGTCGATGAACCACCACGCCCTTTCGTTGTCGGCTCATATACTTCTGCAATTTCTGTTTGCATCAGCAATGACCAATCTTTAGCCATTTTTCCTGTATTACCAACAATGATTGCGAGCGTGGCAGCCATTTCAGTTATACGATCAC
Organism: Acinetobacter sp. UBA6526; assembly: GCF_002434875.1. NCBI lineage: Bacteria > Pseudomonadati > Pseudomonadota > Gammaproteobacteria > Moraxellales > Moraxellaceae > Acinetobacter > Acinetobacter sp. UBA6526. The sequence continues at coordinate 41,158 of NZ_DJLC01000110.1, forward strand.
GCTCACCGTGCCACGTACATTCAGGAACAGTTAGATTTAACTCAGCTGCAAAAGCTTGAACGACTGCCGAGCCTTGATTTCCTAAAGAGGCCAATGAACCCACTGCGCCACCTAACTGAGCTGTTAGAACTCTAGATTTCATAGCTTGTAAGCGATCTAAATCACGTTTAAATGCTGCTGCCCAACGCGCAAATTTATGACCCAAAGTAATAGGTAATGCCTGCTGCAACCATGTACGTCCGATCATGACTTGATTACGATATTGCTGTGCCTGTTTAATCGAAATGCGATAAGCAAATTGCAATTGTTTTTCGATCAATAGCAATGCATCACGGCACTGCAAAATCATCGCTGTATCAATAATATCTTGGCTAGTCGCACCCCAATGCACATATCGAGAAGCATCTTGATCTTGTTGTTTTACGATTGCTGTAAATTGCTTCACAAAAGGAATTGCAATATTTCCAGCCAAACCTGACGCAACGGCTAAATCATCAAAATCAATAGCTTCTAATGCATTTTTTGCAACTTGCTCGATGATCGTTGCAGCAGATATCGGAATGACTTCAACCTGCGCCTGAGCTTTTGCTAAAGCAACTTCAACTTGAATCATGTAGTTCAACAAAGCACGATCACTAAAAATGTCCGTGACTTCAGGCTGATAAAACAAGCTGGCATATAACTGGCTCATATCAAACCTCACTCAACACGTTGAATAATGAGCGCAATGCCTTGCCCTACACCAATACACATCGAACACAATGCATACTGTCCTTGAATCTGCTCAAGTTGATTCAATGCGGTGGTGACTAAGCGTGCGCCTGACGCACCCAAAGGATGACCTAAAGCAATCGCACCACCATTTGGATTGATACGTGCATCATAATCCGCTAAACCTAAATCACGAGTTACCGCTAATGCCTGAGCTGCAAAGGCTTCGTTTAACTCAATCACATCCATTTGCTCTAGTGTCAGATTGGTCTGTTGCAGTAATTTCTTAATCGCAGGTGCAGGCGCAAATCCCATAATGCGTGGTTCAACACCCACTGTAGTTGCGGCAATAATTTTGGCGCGTGGTTTCAGTTGATATTCAGCAACCGCTTCATCTGAGGCGATCAAGAGTGCTGCTGCACCATCATTAATCCCTGATGCATTACCTGCTGTCACTGTTCCATCTGCTTTCACCACACCTTTGAGTTTGGTTAAGGCTTCAATCGTGGTTGATGCACGCGGATGTTCATCGCTATCCACCACAATCGCATCACCCTTACGCTGAGGAATAGTGACGGGCACGATCTCTTGTTTAAAAAAGCCTTTGGCTTGCGCTGCTGCAGTACGTTGTTGGCTCACCAAGGCAAACTGGTCTTGATCGGCACGATTGATATTGAATTGTTCTGCCACGTTTTCAGCCGTTTGTGGCATGGGGTCTACACCATACATTTCTTTGAGCTTTGGATTGATAAAACGCCATCCCATGGTGGTGTCTTCAATCTTTTGACTACGTCCAAATGCGCTCTCTGATTTACCCATCACATAAGGCGCACGGCTCATGCTTTCCACACCACCAGCAATGATCAGGTTTGCTTCATTGGCTTTGATCGCACGCGCTGCCATAGCAATGGCATCTAAAGATGAACCACATAAACGGTTCACTGTAGTAGCAGGCACTTGATAAGGTAAGCCTGCTAATAATGCTGACATACGTCCCACATTACGGTTGTCTTCACCCGCTTGATTGGCACAGCCATAAATCACATCATCCACTTGTTGCCAATCTATCGTTGGATTTCGTTGTATTAGGGCTTGGATTGGAATCGCACCAAGGTCATCTGCACGTATAGGCGCTAAACCACCTGCATAACGACCAAATGGAGTACGAATGGCATCAATGATATAAGCGTTTTTCATAGTCTTACACTTCCATATTTCAATCTGTTGTGACCACTGCCACAAATTGCGGGTTCAGTCATACTTCCTTTGCGTAAGTAATGCCTCACTTTTGACAGGGCAAAAGTGACAAAACCCATTGTTGAACAGAGGAGGCTTCCTTGCCTCCCTGTCCAACGGACGACATCCATGTCGCCTGTCACGATAGTTAGTTACTGGAAAAAATCTAAATATAAGTGAGTAAAAAACTGCATTTAAACCATTCCAATCAATATTTCACGGTGGCGACATGGATGTCGCCTCGTTACTCAGCACAACACGGATGTTGTGTCTGAGTAACAAAGGATTTTTGTTACTTTTTATCCTTAAAAAGTAAGGCAATGCCTATACAAAAACTTTCGCTTTAACCCGTAATTAGTGGCTGGTCAACATTATCCCTGCGTCGCATCAATCAATTGAGCACCCGTCAAAGCCTGTAACTCCTCAAAGCTCAGACCATCCACTTTTTCAATCACCTTTAAACCTTCTGTGGTCACATCAATCACACACAGATCGGTATAAATACGATCAACACATTTCAGACCCGTTGCTGGATAAGACAGCTCTTCAACAATTTTAGGTTCACCTTGTTTGGTGACATGATCAGTCGTGATAAAAACTTTCTTGGCACCAACGGCTAAATCCATTGCACCACCCACAGCAGGAATGGCATCGGCTGCACCTGTATGCCAATTGGCAAGATCACCGTTGGCTGCAACTTGGAATGCACCGAGTACCGCGATATCCAAATGTCCACCACGCATCATGGCAAATGAATCACCGTGATGGAAAAAGCATCCACCTGTTAGCATAGTGACGTATTCCTTACCTGCATTAATCAGTTCAGGATCTTCTTCACCTTTGGCTGGGGGTGGACCAAAGGCCAACAAACCATTTTCAGAATGCAGAAACACATCTTTATCCGCAGGTAAGTATTTTGAAATCTTGGTCGGTAAACCAATGCCTAAATTGACATAAGCTCCATCAGGAATATCTTGTGCAACACGTTCAGCAATCTGATCACGGTTGAGTTTTTGATAGCTCATGTTGTTCTCCTTATGCTGATACAGGTGAAGTGGCTTCAACGGCAACTATATGTTGGACAAAGATACCTGGGGTAATGATGTGCTCAGGATCAAGCTGACCCAGTTCCACCACTTCAGAGACTTGAGCAATGGTGACATCTGCTACCATCGCCATGATTGGACCGAAGTTACGTGCAGATTTATTGAAAACCAAATTACCCCAACGATCGCCTTGATAAGCTTTGATCAAAGCAAAGTCGGCTTTGATTGGGTATTCCAGTACATAGTCTTTGCCATCGATATGACGGGTTTCTTTACCTTCTGCCAATAACGTACCAAAACCAGTAGGGGTGAATACGGCACCTAAACCCATGCCTGCGGCTTGGATCCGGCAAGCGAGATTGCCTTGCGGGACAAGCTCTAATTCAATCTTGCCTGCACGGTACAGTTCATCAAATACCCATGAATCAGACTGACGAGGGAAAGAACAAATGATTTTACGAACAGCACCTGTTTTTAGCAGTTTTGCCAAACCATAATCGCCATTGCCTGCATTGTTATTGACAATCACAAGGTCTTTCACGCCCAGTTCAATCAGACCATCGATAAGTTCAGCGGGTTGTCCTGCTGTTCCAAAACCTCCTATCATGATGGTTGAGCCATCTTGGATTTGGGATAGAACCTCGGTCAATGAGGTGTTACTCTTATCAATCATCTGACTACTTCCTGTACTATGAATTACTCAATTTTTCATCCTGAAAACCGATGAAACTAAGCTGAGTATTTTGTTCGGATTTCTAATATTTATTCTTGATAAGTTTTCGTTAGAGTTCTACAGCACAAAGTTCATTTTGTTCGATTATTATTTTTTATGTTCGATGATCGAACATTATCCAAGTAAAATAGTCGTGTTTGGATTAGAATCAATTTTAGAAAATGATTTTTGAATGAAAGAGCACATTATGGAAAATGATCAGAATAAAGAGCCAAAATTGATTCATCATTCTGAAAATAAAAAAACGATTCGTCATGAAGACTTTATTGCGGGAATCTCAAAAGGCTTGGCGATTTTGGAATGTTTTGGACCTGAACGGCATCGCTTGAACATGAGCACTGCCGCTGAAAAAACAGGCATGACACGTGCGGCTGCAAGACGGCATTTACTGACCTTAGAATATTTAGGTTATTTGGATTTTGATGGTCACTATTATTATTTAACCCCTAAAATTCTAAAATTTTCAGGTGCTTATTTAGATGGCTCTCCACTACCAAAAATTTGCCAGCCTTTATTAAATCTACTTACTAATCAAACCTCACTCATCTATTCAGTTATGGTTTTAGATGGTTATGAAGCAATTACGATAGCGCGAAGTGCAGCACACCAACAAACAGACAGAGTAAATCCATATGGATTGCACTTAGGTAATCGCTTACCCGCCCATGCGACTTCTGCTGGAAAAATTCTGCTTGCTCATCTAGATGACGAAGCACAAAAACAATGGTTAGAAAAATATCCACTTAAACGTTTAACCAAATATACGCATACTGAGAGTGAAATTTTTTTAAAGTTATTACATGAAATTAAAGAACAGGATTGGTGTTATTCATGTGAAGAACATGAATTGGGCGTACATGCTGTTGCAGTACCGATTTATGATGCAAATGCCGATGTCGTTGCTGCCCTAAATATTGTTTCACCTACCATGCGTACAACAAAAGATTATCTCATCACTCATATTTTGCCACTATTACTAGAAACAGCACGTGATTTAAGACAGGTTGTTTAGATAGAGTTATTTCAAAATAGATATTTTTCTCTGCTCGTACTTATAGACGTATATGTTTTACTCGCTTTTAAACCAAATTTATTTTAGATGTTAGCTAAGTCTTTTAAGTTTCCAAACAATTGTTTCATTGAGTAAGTTTATTTTACTTTTCGTTAAAAAACTTATTTCTAAATGATACAAATCAAATGCAATGATAATAATTTTATTTAAATCATTACATTATATTAATCCAAGTAATTTACTCAATAAAATCAATATATTTGCTCTTATTATTGATGCATAGTATTTTAAAATGCACATGAAAAATAAATAAATTTCATACTCAAAGTTATACCAAACAATAAAAGAGAGATATAAAAATGATTGAATGGTTACAGAGTGAATTGAAACATAGCCCCGAAATATTACTATTCCTATCTCTAGCGATTGGCTTCTGGATTGGTCAGTTTCAATTTGGAAAATTTCAGTTCGGCGGTGTTGCTGGTTCACTCCTAGTTGCAGTGGTACTGAGTCTAATTGGTGTACCTATTGATAATGGTGTTAAAGCAATTTTGTTTGCACTGTTTATTTATGCAGTTGGTTTTGAAAGTGGCCCACAATTTTTCAAATCGCTAGGCCCTCAATCCATTAAAGAAATTCTACTCGCGGTATTCATGGCAGTTTGTGGGCTTATTACCGTACTTGTGATGGCTAAAATCTTTAACTTAGATAAAGGCTTAGCGGCAGGTCTGGCCGCTGGAGGGATGACTCAGTCAGCTATCATTGGTACAGCGGGTGATGCGATTTCTCGTCTAGACCTCCCTCTTGCTGAAATCCAAAAACTACAGGCAAATGTAGCGATCGGTTACGCAGTGACTTACATCTTTGGTGTACTTGGCGCCATCATCATCTGTGTGAATATCTTACCTAAATTTATGGGGCGAGAAATTCATGATGATGCATTAAAAGCGCAGTCAGAACGTTTAAAAGGTGCTTTCGAGCTTGCTCCAGGTCAAGAATTAGCTATGCCTGAAATCGTTGGTCGTATTTACAAAGTCAAGCAAGCCAATGGTATTGCAATCGCTGAACTTGAAAAAACACAACCGAGTATCACAGTCGAACGACTTAAACGAAAAGATCAGTTTATTGATGTTGCACCTGAAGTGACCTTACAAACAGATGATGTCATCTTAATTGTAGGCCGTCGTGCAAATGTCGTTTCAATCTCGGAGCATATTGGTACTGAACTTCAATCATCTCAAGGTATGGAGATGATTATGGATACCTCAGATGTGATTTTAAGAAATTCAAAATACATAAATCGAACATTGGGAGATATTAAAGCCAATACACCCGATTATTTGAAACATGGCATCTATGTACTTGCAATCAAACGTAATGATGAATCTCAAACATTGAGTGACGATACCATTTTGAAGCAAGGTGATTTGATTACTGTTTACGGCACAAAAAGTGATTTAGATCGTTTAGTCAAAGAGGCTGGTAAAGCACTGCCTGAAAGCTTAAAAACAGATTGGATTTTTCATGGTGCTGGCTTAGTGGTAGGTCTCATTGTTGGCTTATTTGTTGTTCGAATTGGTGATGTTCCCCTCACGCTCGGTGCAGGTGGTGGTGCATTACTATCTGGTCTTTTATTTGGATGGTTACGTAGTCGAAATCAAGTACACGGCAATATGCCATTAGCAGCGTCACAACTGTTAAAAGATCTCGGGCTAGCAGGCTTCGTCGCGGCTGTTGGTCTGCAATCGGGCTTACAAGCCATCCAAACCATCAAAGAAAGTGGCTTATCGCTTTTCATGATCGGGGTCGTTGTTACACTCGTTCCTCTTATTCTTTCAATGCTTTTTGCCCGCTATGTTTTACGTTATGACAATGTTGCAGTCATGGCTGGTGCACTATCAGGTTCACGAAGTGCAAACCCTGCTTTTGGTGGCGTCTTAGACAAAGCTGGTAACTCTATTCCAACGGTTCCTTTTGCGATCACTTATGCCCTCGCAAATGTATTTCTTACTTTGTTAGGTCCATTAATTGTGGGCTTAGCTTAAAAACTAACAGTTATAAACATTTTAACCGCTTCACTATAATTAAGGAGACTTCCCATGGGGAACGTTGATTACACTAAATATTCAAAACTGAGTCCATTCGAGCTAAAAGATAATCTCATTGAGTTAGCACAAAGTAGAACCGATCGACTTATGCTCAATGCAGGTCGAGGAAATCCAAATTTCTTAGCAACGATCCCCCGTCGAGCTTTTTTCCAACTTGGTTTATTTTCAACCACAGAATCAGAGTTCTCTTTTTCTTATATGCCAGAAGGTCTTGGTGGATATCCACGACCTGTAGGTTTGCAATCACGCTTTGATAACTTTGTGATGCAGAATCAAGATAAACAAGGTGTTATTTTCTTAGGAAAAGCTGTTTCTTATGTTCGGGATCAACTTGGTTTAGATCCTGACGCTTTCTTGCTTGAAATGGTTGAAGGAATTTTAGGTTGTAACTATCCCGTTCCAGACCGAATGCTACGTATCAGTGAAACGATTATTAAAGAGTATGTTCTGCGTGAAATGGGCGTACAAGGTATGGCCAAGCAAAACCTTGACTTGTTTGCTGTTGAAGGCGGGACAGCAGCGATGGCCTATATTTTCAACTCATTGAAAGAAAATAAAATCATTTCAAATGGCGATCGTATTGCAATCGGAACACCGATTTTTACGCCATATTTAGAAATTCCAAAGCTCAACGACTATCAACTTGAAGAAGTATTTATTGAAGCTGATCCTAAGCTCGGCTGGCAATATCCAGAGTCAGAACTTAGAAAATTAGAAGATCCTTCAATTAAAGCATTCTTCTTGGTGAACCCAAGTAACCCTCCTTCAGTAAAAATGAGTGATGAAGGACTAGCAATCTTGGCTGATATCGTTAAAAAGCGCTCCGATTTGTTGATTTTAACAGATGATGTTTATGGTACTTTTGCAGATAACTTCAAATCTTTATTTGCAATCTGTCCTGACAATACCATTCTTGTTTATTCATTCTCGAAATATTTCGGTGCTACAGGCTGGCGTTTAGGTGTGATCGCGCTCACCAACAATAATATTCTTGATAAGAAGCTTGCAGCATTATCGAAGAAAGATAAAAAAGAGTTGGAAGAGCGTTATTCTTCACTCACAACAGATCCTTCAAGTATTAAGTTTATTGATCGTTTGGTCGCAGATAGCCGAAATGTGGCATTGAACCACACGGCAGGCTTATCGACACCGCAACAAGTCCAAATGGTGCTATTTGCATTATTCAATATGATGGATTCACGTCAAAATTATAAGAAAGCTGTTAAATCTGTTGTACGTGAACGTGATGCTGCACTATATCGACAACTTGGCGTAGAAGTTCCTCAAGATCCAAATGCCGTTGATTACTATACTTTAGTAAATCTGGAAAATACGTCTCGCACGTTATATGGTGATGAGTTTGCAGATTGGGTCATGAAAAATAAAAATCCGACCGAGCTATTATTCCGTGTCGCTGATGAAACAGGTGTGGTTTTACTTCCTGGATCAGGTTTCGGTGTTATGCACCCTTCTGCTCGCGCATCTTTAGCAAACTTGAATGAATACCAATATGCAGCGATTGGTGATTCTTTAAGACGCTTTGCTGAAGAATCCTACCAAGAATACCTAAAAACTAAGAAAGGCAAAAAATAAGCTTTTCCTGTCGATCGAAATAAAGCCACAATTTAGTGGCTTTATTTTTTGTATGTATCTCAAAAAAGCAGTTCACATCACATTCACATTCCAACTTTTAAGATAAATCTAAAATGGAATGAGATCATCAACATGAAATTGCTCAGAACGCTCGCAGTCTCGACACTGACCTTACTTTCTTTGGCTGCTTGTAAAAGTGTACCGAGTTACACCGCTGACTATGAAAAAGCTAAAAAAGAAATTACGGGAATCATGTTAGATGATCAACAAGCTCAAAAAATTGGTCAAAACTTTGTTGCAGCTTTCAATACGATGGGAACTGAAAATTTTGTCAAAAATGCCAGTCAACTTTATGCAGATCAATTATTTATCAATGACACACTTTCCCAATTCTCAAATAAACAGGATCTCACTAAACATTTTGAAGGTATGAATGAACACGTCAGCAATGTTTCAGTGACATTAATAAGTGCGACTCATAAACAAGACTCTGCATATATCCATTGGCACATGGTCTATGACTTTAAAATGTTTGGTCGGACAAAAACCATGTCTTCGTATGGTATTAGCCAAATCAAAATTAATCAGCAAAAACTAATTATCTTTCAACAAGATTTTTGGGATCCTGCAAATGGTTTATATCGCTCACTGCCATATGTCGGAAGTGGCTATTCTTTGACCTTGCCGTTCAAAAAATAGTATAAAATTCAGCCACAAAAAAGTGCAGAATAAATTATGGACAATCATTCATTATTAAAACGATTAAATAAAATTGAAGGTTTAATTGTTTTAGCTTTGGTCGATACCTTCGATGGTTCTATTTTAGAAACCATTGGTGATGAGTTCTTTAATATTGATCTTGCCGCTGCTGAAGGCGCAAATTTATTTAATTACCAAAAGCAATTAATGAATGAAATTGATCCAGATGATTTTCTAGAAAGTGTTTTGATGAGTACTGACAACCAGTACCACATCATTACACCGCTAGAAACCAATCATAGCCTGTTTCTATATGCGGTTTTAGATCGTGAACATACAAATTTAGGCTACGCACGTCATGAAATTCAAAAACTAGAACGTAATTTAAATTTCTATACCTATTAAATCTGAAGGTTAAACAGCTATAACTAAATAGGCAGCAAATATTGAGGTAGTGAATGAATACTCGTTTAATTTCGATAATGACTAGGTTATGTATTTTATTCCTTCTCATCCCGATTAAATTAGCACATGCAAATATTCAAATTTGCAAAACTGCCCCCCTTTTAGTAACGAGTAAAAATGTGGGTTCAGTCAGTTATTACGCAAACAACTGCCATCAAAATTGGGAAAATCAAAATATTCGCCTAGATTTCACTTATACTCAGAATATTCCAGAATGGGCATTTAAACGGGCTGCAACACATTTCCTGAAAAAGAATGTGACCAATTTTTCTAATAATTCCGTTCTAAATCAAATTACTGAATTATATAAGCCTGTAAAAAAAGGTGATTTATATTCATTAAATTATAATCAGCTCAACAAAACATTAAGTCTTTCTCTCAACCAAAAACCATTAGGTTCAATTACCGATCAACAAGCCAATCAATACTTTAAAATATGGTTTGGTAGTTCTCCATTTAATGCTAAATTAAAGCAACAACTACTAAATCAATAACTTGATCAAACGATTATGAGCAATCAATTTATTCTTATGGTCGAAGACCATTACGAACTTGCCGCTACGGTTTGCGAATTTTTAGAGGAACATGGTTTCGTCATTGATCATGCACGTAATTTAGATGCAGCACGTAATTTTCTAAAAACTCAGCCCTACCATCTCCTATTACTTGATATTAATTTACCTGATGGTTCTGGATATGATTTATGCGAATGGCTCAGAACGGATCAAGGTAAAGACATTCCTATTTTAATGCTCACGGCACGAGATACCTTGGATGACAAATTAAAGGGCTTTAGTGCTGGCACAGATGATTATTTAGTCAAACCTTTTGATTTTAATGAGCTTGTAATGCGTGTCAAAGCATTGATCAAACGTTCATTGGGTGAAGTATCATCCAGTAAAATCCAAATCCATGATCTTATTCTAGACAGTTCAACTCAAACTGTAACCCGTGCTGGTCAAGCTATAGAATTACCGCGTATTCAATTCAAATTACTTAAAATTTTGATGAGAAACTCGCCAAAAGTCATTACAAAACAAGAAATTATTATCGAACTTTGGGGGGATGAAGAACCTGAAAGTGATGCGTTACGCAGTCATATTTATAATTTAAGAAAAATGGTCGATAAGCCATTTGAAGAAAAATTAATTCACACCATTTCAGGTGTCGGGCTTAAAGTTGCTTTCGATACTGAAGCTCATTAATTGAAATACACAACCACGATAAGACCAGTGGTATTTTCGAGTCTTAGATGCGGATGTGTATTTAAATAATATTGCCGATCAAACAATTCAACTCTCCACCCTAACTGATTACAGAGTTTTTGTACCAGTTGTAATCCTATTCCATGACCTTTGGCAGTCAGTTGTAATTGAGAAGTGCTCAATTCCTGAACTTTAGAATCATTCGGCATGGTAATGCCAATCCCATTGTCTGCGATTACAATACTATTCTTGCGTTGAATGATATGAATATCTGTACCTTGAGAATAATTCAGTGCATTTCGTAGGATATTACTTAAAACCATTTTAGTCATCGAAGGATGAATCAATCGCGGAAACTCATGTGGGTCATATTGCACCTTGATTTCCATTCCTTTGGTTTGACTCACGGGTTCTAAGTCATTGACTAAATCTTGAATAATGTTCGACAGTAGCATCTGTTCAGCAGTCAGTGTATTGGTGGTATTTCTAGCGATTGCTAATAAGGTATCAACCAAAAGCTGCATATCTTCAATGGTATTTGAAATACGATTCAATGATTTATCATGGCCATATCGTGCCTGACAAAGCTGCACATTGCCTTTGAGAATAGTTAAAGGTGTACGTAATTCATGGCTCACGTCACCTGTAAACTCTCTTTCACGATTAATAAACTCGCTCAGCACTTGATGATATTTTTCTAAAGCCTGTTTTAGATACTCAGCCTCCATATTGCCATTGGTATTTATACCTAAAAATGGTGAAGCTTCTTTATTTTGATGCGCCCAATCAATATGTTCCAAAGCATTTGCTAAACGTGTGATTGGAGAAAAATAGCGACGCGCTCTGCGATTCGACCACCATAAAAAACTGTACAGAACAATCAAACTAAACATGAGTGGTGCAAGACCAAACATCCAGACGATTTTATTAACATTACTTTCGCCGAACACCAGCAGCACATGTTGCCCTTTTCGCTCACCGTAAACCGTCATCCGCTCTTTACCATCGACAAAAATTCGATGTACGCCTTGCTGTAATACTTGATTTTTAAATGCTGGTGGCGGGGTTTGTGTTTCCCAACGATAACCATACAGATTTTTAGTATCTGGTAAATCTGCATTTGGATTGCGATCAACTCGCATCCAATAATGTTCCATCTCTTGCTCAAGTGCCGTTTTAAGTAACGAACCTTTGATTACCCATGCACTACAAGCAATACCGATGATAATCGAAAGTGCGATCAACCCAATTTGCAGCCAATAATGACGATTAAACATCTCCGTGAGTGGATGTGTACTTGTCTCATTATTTTTGCTTTTCAACATAGGTTGACCGTTCAATAGAATCTATTTTTAATTATACTGTTTTCTTTTTGAACAGGAAGTGTCCAACGACCCACTCCTGACCTTGTTCAAAACCAAACATTTCAGCACAAGCCATAAAGAAAATACGCCAACGTTGCCACCATGCTTCGGCGTCTTGGCCATAAACTTGTTCAAACAATGGCTTTAATTGTTCACTGTTTCGATCCATATTTTCCAACCAAGCATTTGCTGTTTTTTCATAATGTGTGCCTGACCACTGCCAATACCGTTCAAGTTCTAAGTGTTCCTGAAAATGCAAAAAGGTTGACGTCGCTGGCATTAATCCGCCTGTAAAGAAATAGCGTGACATCCAGTCATATTCACTTTTTATTTCAAATGGATAATGTAAAAAACGATGGCAAAAAATATGACACCATAACAAACCATCTGCCTTTAACCACGATTGTATTTTGGCAAATAGCCGTTGATAGTTTCTGACATGCTCAAACATTTCAACCGAAACGACCCGATCGAAAGAATTTTCCTGTAACTCCAGTACATTCACATCACAGGTCAACACATCAATATTATTCAAACCGCGCTTTTCTGCTTCCGCCAAAATGTGCTGACGTTGCGTTGCTGAGTTTGAAACTGCAGTTATTCTTGCGTTGGGATATTGCTCAGCCATCCATAATGTCAATGAACCCCAGCCACAACCAAGCTCTAATATCGATTGACCATCATTTAATTGAGCACGATCACTATAGATTCTGAGCGCAAATTCTTCTGCCTCATCTAGTGATGTTTTGTCATGCGGGAAAAAGCACGCACTATATTTTAGTCGCTTTCCTAAAACAGCCTGAAAAAAAGCCGTTGGCAGCTCATAATGCTGTTCATTGGCTTTGTCAGTTTCGATGGCAATTTCACTGTGCTTCAGCATGTTGAGCACATCCATATAGCGCTGAGCACCTTGTTCAGGATCATAGCGTCCTTCCTGAATCAGGCGTTTTTTACTCAAGGCGCGTATGGCTGCACGAATCGCTTGATCTGGCACCAAACCGCTTTCTACAAGTTTTAATGATTTTTGAATAATAAAGTCCATGAGCGTACCTACTGTTTGGGCTTCCACGGAATAAACATAGAAGTTCGTTTTTGATAATCGGAATAATTTTTTCCACGATTTTTTAATGCTTGTTGTTCACTAAATGGAATCCCTGTGATGTAGTACAAAAATAACCACATCAATAATGGATAGATCCATAAGCTATATAGTCCAGCAGCTAAACCTAAGATCGGATAAGCAAACCAATGCATCCATTCAAAAAAATAATTTGGGTGACGTGAGTATCTCCACAAGCCTTGATCCATGGTTTTACCGTGATTTGTTGGATTTTGTTTGAATCGATATAGCTGTTGATCTGCAATCACTTCACCAACAAATGCAATCATCATGATCATGCCAGCGATAATCACATAATCATTCGTTTCAACACTCCAAGCAGCTTCAGGCACATTCAATAAGCTCCACATCGGAATGCTAAATAAAATAGCTAAACCTGCTTGGAACATGAAAAAAGTAAAAAAGCCCAAATGCTGATATTTTCCCATTGCTCTACGCATGTTGGCATAGCGACGATCTTCCTCATCCTCAGCCAAATAACGACGCAATAGATGCCAGCTCAATCTCAGAAACCAAATCGAGCTCATAACACCAATAAATAATCTAATTTGTATCGGTGCTAACTCAACCCATAAAGCGGTAATGAAAATATTGAGCGCAATACAAAAACTCCATGCCACGTCGACAATACCAGCACGATGATTTTTTGTTGCCCATAACCAGCATAAGCACATCACCACCACATCAAGTAAAAACAATTGCCATATCATAACTGCCTCCTTGATGTTTAAAATTTATATATAATTAATAAGGACTTGCTTCAAACAACAGGTGTACATCACTGATCACGCCTTCTTTGAAGCCACCTTCGCAATAACAAAGATAAAAATCCCACATGCGAATGAAATTCTCATCAAAACCTAAAGCTAAAACCTGTGATTTGGCTTCTAAAAAACGCTCACGCCATTGATGAATGGTTTCTGCATAACTCAAACCAATATCTTCAAGATGTTTCAAACGTAATCCCTGCTCAGAAGCAGCTTGTGTGAGCACGCTAATACAAGGAATAAAACTACCAGGGAAAATATAGCGCTTAATATAGTCCACCGTATTAAGTGCTTTCTTATAACGAGCATCTTCGATAGTGATGGCTTGAATCAAACCCAAACCATTTGGTTTTAACAATGATCGACATTTATTGAAATAAGTTGATAAGTATTGTTCGCCTACTGCTTCGATCATTTCAATCGAAACCAGCTTGTCAAACTGACCGTCTAATAAACGGTAATCTTTTAACTGAACTTCTACGCGATGGCTTAATCCCGCCGCTGCAATACGCTGAGTCGCCTCATCAAATTGCGCTTGAGAAATAGTAATCGTCGTCACTTTACAGCCATAATGTTGAGCTGCATAAATTGCAAAACCGCCCCAACCACTCCCAATTTCTACCAAATGATCCATCGGTTTTAATTGAAGTTTCTGACAAATAAGTTCTTTTTTATAATCAGATGCTTGTTCCAATGTCATATCTTTATTTTTATAGACTGCACTGGAGTACATCATCGAAGGATCAAGAAACAATTTAAAAAAATCATTACTTAAGTCATAGTGTTCCGCGATGTTTTTACGACTACCCGTTAATGAATTCTTTCTAGTTTTATACCAAGCTTTAAGAATCATTTGGCTAGCTTGAGAAATAACATTTTGATTTATTTTGTCTAAAACATGACGATTGCGTGCCAAGATTTGGATCAGCTCGACCAACTGTTCACTGCTCCAATAGCCTCGAATATAGCCTTCAGCCGCACCTAGAACACCGTTTTTAAAAATCAGTTCAATTAGATCTTTATTATGAATGTCTATCGTAGCTTCTAAATCAGATACCTCACCGACAGAACCATTCCATTCTCCACGAAAATGAATTTGGCCATGACGAAGCTTCATCAGACTTTTTAAAACAAACGGCAACGAATCTTGTTCACCGAAAATAAGCGTTTTCATCATTTTGTTCTAAGTCCTTATCTTTTTTAGGGTGACGATAAAATGGAACCTTTTTTCGCCAGAGATGAAAAGCTTGTACATAAATCGAAGCCAACATCTTGAAAGGTTCAAAGACATGATGAATAGCATAGCGATTTAGCTGTGAAGGAACTGTGATGTCCTCTAGTTCATAGCGCATCGTTGCATCAAAAATCAGCTTTTGGGACTGGTAAAGCTGCATATAAATCACATTTTGTTGATCTGAAAAATTAAATTTCCACTTATATTGAATATCCATCGGCATAAATGGAGAGACATGGAATGACTTTTCAAAATCAAACTGAAAACCTTGATATTGCTGATGATCAATGTATTTCTGCCGACAATCATGCACATACACTTTTGTTTCATTCCACGGCGTGTTAGTGATCTCACTTAATATAAATTGGGGTTCATAACGAGTGTTGAAAATGAAATAAAAAACCACTGAGTTAAAGCGAAAACCTAAGGTTCTGGGTAATGCCAAGACTCGAATATGAGATTGTGCCGATAAAATCGTATCGTTTTGCTGCAAAATTATTTTTTTGATTTTTTCCCGAATATTTCCCGTGTAGCCTTTTAGAAAATCATCCTCATCCAGCGTTAAAACATTCCAAGCTTTGGTCGAACTTAGTTTGGATTCTTCAAAGCGCTGTTCAACTTCATCAGGATCAAAATATAAATAGCTCAGACATGACTTGAAATCATGTGATTTAGGAAAAAAACGGCGATGACGAATATGCGCTTTTGCAATCGCAAGCGAAGGTTGATGCATTATGCCACCTCCAATTTCTCTACCATCTCTAAGATTTCTGCGACAACACGTTCAGCACTTCTCGCTCCATCCTCATGAAACCCCCAGCCCCAATAAGCACCACAAAAAGAGCTACGATTTCTACCATTAATTTCAGACCAATCTGATTGTGCGGCTATCGCTTTTTTATCAAATACTGGATGACGATAATGGCGTTCTACATACACTTTTTCTCTTGAGATTGGCATATTAGGATTGAGCGTTGCAAAAATCTGTGTCTTACACGCTAAATTCTGCAAATTATTCATCCAATAGGTAAAACCATAGTGGATCTGATCGTTATTGCTATTTCCTTTAGTAACATCTAAAGCAGTAACATGCACATGCCAACTTGCCCATTGCGATTTACGTTTCGGCATAATCGAAGTATCGCAATGCACTACCATTTTATTATCTTGATAATCAAAACAACCAAGAATCTCTTGCTCTGCCGCACTCGGCTGATCAATGAGTTTCAAAGTATCATCGGCATGACTAGCAAAAATCACCCAATCAAATTCCTCTTCTTCTTGCGCTGACACAATCGTCACTGAATCTTCTGTTCGGAGGACTTGTTTTACTGCACCATGCTTCCACTGGATGGATGGGCATTGTGCTTGAATGGCTTGAATATAACTTGCTGAACCGCCCTTCACAGTTTGCCATTGTGGACGTTCTTTTAACTGCAACATACGATGATGTTGAAAAAAACTCACCACAAATTTATAAGGAATTTTTCCAACCTGCTCAACTGGACTAGACCACAACGCACCACACATTGGATAAAGATGTTCTTCTCTAAAAACTTGAGAATAATCATTACGATTCAAATAATCTTCAATGGTCAAATGTGGTTCATAAGCAGCCACATCAATGTCTTTATTTTCTTGATAAAAACGCATCAAATCAGACAACATGATTCGAAAATTTGGATTTATAAAATTCTGAGGTCGAGTCAATAATGACCATTTTTTTGATGGGTTGTATTGCAGACCAGTTACTAAATTATTGACTGAAAAACTCATATCACTATTTTGGGCTTCAACACCTAATTGATTCAGCATTTCAGTGAATAGTGGATAGTTATATTCATTAAACACAATGAAGCCACTATCAACAGCAACTTTCTGATGATCAATCCATAAATCATGCGTATCAGTATGCCCACCAAAGTAATTTTCTTTTTCAAAGACAGTAATTTGATGATGTTTAGACAATTTCCATGCCGCATACATTCCTGAAATACCTGAGCCTACAATTGCAATTTTCATGAAGACTCCCGACTTTGCACTTTAGTGTGGATTTTTATGCTTTCACGTTGTTGGTGATATTCTGTGTAAATACGTTGCGGTACAGGTTTTATTCCCCAGACCAAACCTGTGTAAGACATTATTTTTAATAGATAATAAGTAACATCAATTTGCCACCAAAAGAAACCTTGACGGGTACTCCCTGCATAATAGTGATGGTTATTATGCCAACCCTCACCTAAGGTGATAATTGAAAGGAAAAGATTATTTCTGCTGTTATCTTTGGTTTCGAAATCGCGACGCCCATATAAATGAGCCAGAGAATTGATGCATAAGGTTGCATGAATCAATAACACTGTCGAGATTACAAATCCCCAAACCAGTAACTGAGGTCCTGATGTTCCTAAATTGGGATGAGCAACATTCAACCAATTTCCAAATAAGTAGATCGCTATGGCAGTGAACAATACCACTGGTAAACTGAAACGATCGAGCCAAACAATCTCAGGAAACTTGAGCCAATCTTTGATGACTTCTTTTCGCGTTGAGAAGTTTTGCTCATTTAAAAACCACCCCACATGGCTATACCAAAAGCCATGATGAGATGAATGGGGATCATGTTCAGTATCCGTAAAACGATGATGATAGCGATGATGCGCAGCCCACCACAAAGGCCCTCGTTGGGCACTCATTGTTCCAATTAAGATAAACAAAAACTGAAAAGGTCGAGAGGTTTGAAATGTTTTATGCGATAGATAACGATGAAAAAAAGCAGTGATTGCAAACATCCTGATGAAATAGAACATCAGCATGAACATGACAGCAAACCAAGAAACTCCAACCCAAAACACAGCAAGACATGCCAGATGCAATAAAATAAACGGTATGATTCTCAACCATTGAATTTGAGTGTCTTTTACGTGATGTGAAATGTCAGATTCATTTGTCTCTAAAGTTTGCTTGAAGGACCAACTATCTACCCATCGCAGAAGAAATTTAAACATTGATTCTTCCTGACCCATTATTTTTTTATCGTTATCATGTTAATAAAAGTGATATGAAATTTATGTGAAGCTTGAACCGATCAAGTCTGTCACATGTGTTTCATCATAATATAAAAATGCAAAATAAACATAAATTTAAATGTAGTAATGAGTAAAGCCTAACTCACTTGAGCTAGGCTTTATTTTATTTATTTGTTTTTCAATTACTGCTGAAAAAAAACTAAGCAAGTTGGGTGGCAATCAACGTTGCTAAACTGGTCCACATCAGATACGCGGCAACACTGATCACGACCGTAGCAAAAATTTTCTGTACTGTTTTAAGATCAATCATGCTAATCAATCTTCTGCCTACTAGCATCCCAACAATACACGCCAATACAAAACTTAAAGTCACAATTAGCGGATATTGAAAGCCATCAAGTACATGGATTGAAATACTGACACCGCCGATTAAGAAGATAATCATCAAGGATGTCGCAACAATACTACGCATATCCAAATCAGTTGCTTTTCTAAGAGCAGGTACGATCACAAAGCCCCCACCAACACCAAGTAGACCTGTGAGCAAACCAGCTATTACACCGATTAAACCTAAAACTGAAGCAGTCTTCACATTCCAAATTAGCTTGCCTGTACTATGATTCACCTTACATGGCGGGTCTTCTAAATCATTTACTTTGTTAAAAAAGATACGATAAGCGACGATCAACATAACCAAGCTAAATGCGAGACTTAACCAAACTGGAGAAATGATATTGGCAAGATGAACACCATAGCGTGCCGAAGGAATACTAATCAGAGCAATCCAAATCGCAGCGCGGTATCTTACGATTTTTTTAAATAAGCCCTGAATACTTCCAACAAATGCAGAGAGTGTAACAGCCAGTAATCCTACAGGCGCAGCTTGTGAAACCGTCCAGCCCTGACTCGCCATAAGTGCAGGAACAGCCAAGATTCCGCCGCCAGCTCCTGTCAACCCAAGTAAGCATCCGATTGCAAGACCTTCTAAGACCAATAACCACATATCCATAAAAGACCTCTTATAAGAGATAGATTGCTTTTTTCAGCATGAGTTTCCCTCACTAGCTCTCGATTGAAAGCTAGCGCAGAAACGGGGTTTAGATTTAAGAGAAATGGGCTAGAGTTTTGGTTTAACCAGCCACTCATGCCCTTTCAACATGCCATCCCAATACATAGGTGGGAGAATTTGCTCTTTTAATAGCCATGCCATACGAGTTGGTTTTTGCCCATCCAAGAACCATTTTGGAAAACTTGGTAATAACTTTCCGCCATAGCCAAACTCTGCAAGTACGATTTTCCCACGCTCGACCGTAAGTGGACACGAACCATAACCATCATATTGAGCAAACTGGTTACTGCCTTTTAAGTACTGCAACACATTCACTGCAACGATAGGCGCTTGCTTACGGGCAGCAGCAGCAGTTTTAGCATTTGGCGCATTCATCACATCGCCCAAGGCAAAGATGTAAGGATATTTTGTATGCTGCAAGGTATGTTGATCTACGCTCACCCAACCCGCAGCATCGACAAGATTACTTGCTCGAATAAAATCAGGTGCTTGTTGTGGTGGAACAACATGCAACATATCAAAATCAGTTTCAATTACCGAACTATTCTCTCCTTCAGTCAGCTTAAACCAAGCACGCTTTTGAACACCATCGACCTTGATTAACTGATGATTAAAGTGCAAATTTGCGTTATAGCGTTTGATATATTCCATCAAAGCTGGAACATACGCTTGCACACCAAATAACACACCACCTGTATTATAAAAGTCGATATTGATGTTTTGGAGTACACCTTGTTTTTGCCAATGATCTGCTGACAGATACATGGCTTTCTGCGGTGCGCCAGCACATTTGATTGGCATCGGCGGTTGCGTGAAAATCGCTTTACCTTGCTTCATGCTACTCACTAACTGCCACGTATATGGTGCAAGATCATAACGATAATTCGAAGTCACACCATTTTTACCCAGTGTTTCAACTAAGCCTTCGATACCATGCCAATTCAACTTTAATCCGGGGCAAATAACCAAAGCTTCATAATTAATTGGCTTACATCCTTCCAATAAAACCTGTTTATTGTCTGGGTCAAATGCAGCAACAGCAGCTTTGATCCAATTCACCTGTTTTGGGATCAAACTCGCCATAGTACGAACCGTTTTTTCAGGTGGGAAAATACCGCCACCGACCATCGTCCAGCCCGGTTGATAATAATGAATCTCTGCTGGATCAATAATCGCAATATCTAGGTTTGACTGTCTTGATAGTAAACTCGATGCAACTGAAATTCCAGCAGCCCCGCCCCCCACAATCACCACAGAAAATGTAGGAATATTATTCAACTGATTAGGATTCTGTTTCAGAATACGAGGCACTAAACCTTGCAAATCATAACCAAGTGCTTTGGCTTGCAACAACATCTGATCAAGACTTTGCTCTACAACCTGTGACAACGCCCACAAAGTAATTGAACGAGTACCAGATCGACAGAATGCTAAAAGTGGCTTTTGTGACTTTTGATAAAGTTCTTTGAATTCAACTGCCTGTTCATCAGTCACACGACCGCTGACCACAGGTAAATATTCCAATTGAATCCCATGTTGAATTGCAGCTTCTTGGATCTCGATGATATTAGGCTGATCAGCACCTTCACCATCAGGACGATTACAAATAATTGTTCGAATACCCTTTGCCGCTATTTCAGCAATATCTTGCTGACTAATTTGATCCGAAACAAAAAACTCTTGATTAACTCGCTTTAATTCCATGTCATTTATTCCTTATGCTTGTCCACAGGCTTTATTGGCAGGTAAAGCAATATCAATCTTTTTCGGATAAGGTAAATCGAGATTCGTCATAATCTGTACAAAATCTTGTTTAGATTTTCCTTGCCCTAATCGAGCATTATGTAAACGCTCATGCCCAACGGTCGATGACAAACGACCTTTATAGTCATGTCCCGGATACACAATCGTTTCATCAGCCAATGTGAAAATCTGTTGATGAATAGAGTCATATAAAGTTTCAGCACTCCCTTCTTGGAAGTCGGTGCGACCACAACCATCGATTAACAGTGCATCACCTGTGAATACCATGCCATCAACGACATAACTGGTACATGCATTGGTGTGACCCGGTGTATAACGAGCTTCAATTAAGATTTCACCGACACGTATTGCACTACGATCTGTAATAAAAATATCTCCGCACGCCACACCTGAATGACGATGTAAAACTGTTTTACAGCCAAATTTTTCTCTTAATAAATTAGCTGCTGTGACATGATCTGCATGTACATGCGTATCGAGGCTATATACCAATGTTAAATTATGTTCATTTAACTTTTTCGCATAGCTCTCAATTTCAGAAGCAACTGGATCAATTAATACAGCTTCATGCGTTTGTTCTGATGCAATGAGATAGGTATAAGTAGAACTTTCTTTTTCGAAAAATTGATGGAATATCATTAGAATCAATCTCAATCTGCTTGCTTATATTCATATTTTGCAAACAAGATGCCAACTCTTTGCATTTTTAATTATATTCAAATAAAACAATATATTAATAAATAATATTTAAAATTCAGAATAGACTACGTTTCACTTTTCTTTCATTTCATGTTTCAATAATTCAAACATTGAAACATGAAACGAAACACAATGACTCAACTCATTGATTTTAAAACTCAAGTTGATTTGGAAAATTTCTTGGGTTATTTGCAGCAGCTCATTACTGACTGTGCCCTTTTTATCGTTGATCACATTGATTCGACTATAATTTATGAGTTCAAATCAACAAGGCTTAATCCTTCGATCTCAGCGTTAAGCAAACAGCAAATATTGAATAACGCATTAGATACTGGAAAATTTAATTTTAAATCTACAAATGGCTCAAGCGAATTGTTCTGTCATCGACATAACATTCATGTTTTAGATCAAAATTTCACGGGAACATTATTTTTGGTTCAGCTATTGCAACAGGTTGAAACAACACTGCCAAAGCAAAGCATTCAAAGTTTATCGGAAACATTTCATAGCCAATCACCTGAAATGCAGCGAATGTTTTCAATTATTCAACGCGTTGCAATCACTGAGTTCCCTGTATTGGTTCGTGGTGAATCTGGAAGCGGTAAAGAGCTGGTTGCTCAGGCTATACATGACTATAGCCAAAGAAAGAATAAAGTGTTTATTGCGATTAACTGTGCTGCATTGAACGCAAATATCTTGGAAAGCGAATTATTTGGACATGTCAAAGGTGCTTTTACAGGTGCAATTCGAGAGCATAAAGGTGTTTTTGAGCGTGCCGCAGGTGGAACACTTTTTTTAGATGAAATCGCTGAAATTCCCTTAGAGTTACAAGCAAAACTGCTACGTGTATTAGAAACTGGTGAATTCACACCCTTAGGTGGTGAGAAATCAATCAAAGCCAATGTCCGTATTATTACCGCTACGCATCGCGCGTTAAGAGAAGAAGCCAAACTTGGTCGTTTCCGTCAAGACTTGCTTTATCGCCTGCGTGTTATTCCCATTTTTGTTCCACCTTTACGTGATCGAAAAGAAGATATTCCACTGATTGCAAACTTCATTTTAAGCGAGCAGCAAACCATTTTTCAGCATACTCCCTCACTATCAAATGATGCACTAAATGCCTTGATTGATTACGACTGGCCGGGGAATGTACGTGAATTAAAAAATACCCTGCTCTATGCCATTACGATGGCAAATGAAAAACCTGAAATTGAGCTTTGTGATTTGCCAGATGAGATTATTGATAATCCACATATACCGTCTGATTTGATGATACACACAACCGAACATATGCATAGTTCAGATAAAATCAATAAAGATATGATTCGTAAGATGTTAATCAAATATGATTATGATCTTAATCAAGTGGCTAAAGCCTTGGATATGAGCCGTACTACACTTTGGCGCTATCGGAAAAAGTTTAATTTATGAATAAAAAAGCGAGCCATACCAAATGACTCGCTTTTTAGTTTCCACTTCAATCAACTTTTCAAATGTGGATTCTCAAGTGGTAAATCATGTTCCAGATGCTCATCAAAAATATCGGTGAGCATACTGTCATAACGCTTCACATTATATTGCAAGATTTGCTCAGCTTCAGTGCTAGTGATAAATCCAAGCTCGACGGCATTTGCAACACGCTCTTCAAACACTAAACCTTTGAACTGATCTTTAGATTCGGCTTTTTTGAACTTATCCCATAACGGTTGCACTTCAAGCAGCATTTGGAAAGTCGACTCCATACGCCCCATCACATCATCTGCTTCGGTTGTGTAATAGACATGCTTCTTCAAGTCTGCTCTAAACGGATTTTCACGCAGCAATAACTGTGCAACTTCTTGTTTGAGCTGATCAGATGGCTTATCAATCGGGCGACCAAATGGGAAACAAATCAATTTCACTAACCATGCTGCAATCTTCACAGGGAAGTTTTCGTAGAAACCATAAAAGGCTTCTTGTACATTGTAGAGTGCTTTATTTAATGCAAGCTCTGCATGTTTCTTTTCAGCATCAGTACGCTGACCATGCTCATAGAATTTTAAAATTGCAGTCGTAATAAATAAATGTGCATGGATATCTGCCAAACGACCAGACAGCATCTCTTTACGTTTTAAATCACCTGCCAAAAGCCCAAGCGCCATATCCGCAGTTAAGGCAAAGTCTGCACTCAAACGATTAATCAAGGCATAGTAGGGTTTAGAAAAATCATCTGCTTGTTTCGAAGCTTGATCTGTACCACCCGTAAAACCAAAAGCAACTGCTTTTGCTGCACGATTAAATGTATAAGCAAGGTGTTTAAATAATAAAGGATTGAACTGTTTCAAAGCCGCTTGCTTATCATCAGATTGCAGCAGTTGTAGCTCCTCAAACAGATAAGGATGACAACGCATTGAACCCTGACCGAAAATCATCAATGAGCGCGTTAAAATATTCGCACCCTCAACAGTGATTGCAACAGGAATCGATTGATAAGTTAATGCAAGGAAATTACGTGGACCAAGTTGAATCGCACGTCCTCCGACAACATCCATACCATGATTAATGACTTTTCTCATAGTTTCAGTGGCATAGTATTTTGCCATTGCTGTCATTACCGCAGGCGTACCACCTTGATTCAAACCACAAGTGACTAAATATCTAAATGCTTCCAACATATAAGCATCACTTGCAATATCACTGGTCGCTTCTTGTACACCCTCAAAATGTCCAACTGATACTTTGAACTGCTGTCTTACACTCGCAAATGCACCGACTAGCAGATAACTCATCTCACCCGCAGCAGTCGCCAAGGCTGGTAATGAAATCCCACGACCAACACCGAGACACTCCATCAACATGCGCCAACCTTTACCCGCATTCTCCTGCCCACCAATAATCCAATCTATCGGAATGAAGACGTCATTACCTTCAACTGTACCATTCATGAACGGTGCACCCGGATTATGTCGAGCGCCAATTTTGATACCTTCGTGGCTTGATGGAATCAATGCACAGGTAATGCCATATTCATATTTACTTTTATCACCCAATAAGCCATCAGGATCATAAAGTTTGAATGCCAAACCAATCACCGTCGCGATAGGCGCAAGCGTAATCCAGCGTTTCGAGAAATTCATTTTCAAACCAAGGACCTCTTGACCTTGATAGTTCCCGTAACAGACGACGCCTGTATCAGGGATTGCCCCTGCATCCGAACCCGCTTCTGGGCTGGTTAAACCAAAGCACGGAATCTCCGTTCCATCTGCCAAACCCGGCAAATAGCGTTGCTTTTGTTCAGTTGTTCCATAGTGCAATAACAACTCACCTGGCCCTAATGAATTTGGCACCATACAACTCACAGCAGCGGTTAAAGAGCGTGATGCAATTTTGCTCATAATGCGACTTTGTGCAAAAGGCGTAAACTCTTTACCACCAAATGACTTTGGAATAATTAAGCCTAAAAAGCCGTTGTCTTTAATAAATTGCCAAACTTCTGGCGGTAAATCTTTATCTTGATGATGAATTTTCCATTCATCCAACATTGAACATAGTTGTTGTACTTCATTATCTAAAAAGGATTGTTCTTCTTCAGAAAGTTTTGGATAGGGATATTCATCAAACTTGTGCCAGTCTGGTGCCCCCATAAATAACTCTTTTTCCCACCAACTGGTACCCGCATCCAAAGCTTCTCTTTCAGTGCTACTCATGCTCGGCATGGCTTTGGATAACACATCAAACGCAGGTCGGCTAATCAGTGCTTCACGCAATGCAGGGATTAATAAAATCACACTCATTAAAATAATCGGTATACCGACCAATAAACTCCACGGCGTGATCAATACACTACATAAAATAGCGATAACGATGGAAACAATACTACCAATTGTTCGATTGAGTTCGAAATAAAATACAGCCCACAACATTACAAACTGAATCAACAAGCTAAGCAATATCAATAATAGAGTCATAGTTGCTCCTTTGCTTTCAACTTGAACTAAGGAAAATTAATTTATTTGAATTACTACACGTTTGAACTTAGAGGTGGATAAGTGAAAAAAGAGTGAATTTTGATTGTACAGTTTGTTTTTTTAATATTTAACTTAGCTACTAAATATTACACAACCCCATCGAGATGAAACTATATTTTATAATCCAGACACTCAACATTTAATAGATAAAACAGATATTTAATAAAATTATTTTAATATATATTAAAATTAATGATCACAGAAAGATTCAACAAGAATATCCCTCAAAAGGTTAATTTTTCGGAAAATACTCGGAAGAAACATTCCAAACTTTGATTTTAGAATGTTTCTACAATAACTAATAAAATGCCTAGGTATTAAAAATATCTTAATTCACAATCATATCTGTCCAACCGTGAAATGGATTCTCAAAATTCTGCCAAGTTTCTACGCCTAGTAACATTTCATTGTCATCCAGCAAACAAGCATCAAATCGTTGTATTAAATCCTCTTGATCCATTTCCATACCGATTAAAACGATTTCTTGTCTCGCATCACCTGTCTGATCATTCCAATTTTTCTGAATCGCTTCTCGACTCTGTGGGTCTTCAGGCCAATGTTCGTCTGGCACGGCAGCCCACCAATAACCTGCGACACCATGCCGAGCCATTGCTCCAGCTTGAGACCAAGAACCTGCAAACTCAGGATCAGATGCTAACCAGAAAAATCCTTTTGAGCGGATGACCCCTTTCCATTCTGAGTTGATAAAATCAAAAAAACGCTGCGGATGAAAAGGTCTTCTTGCTCGATAGACAAAACTTTGGATTCCATATTCCTCTGTTTCAGGTGTATGTTCACCGCGTAGCTCTTTGAGCCAACCCGGCGCTTGGGCAGCCGCATTAAAATCAAATAAATTAGTATTTAAAACGCGATCTAAATTTACTTGGCCAAACTCGGAGACTTCTATTTTTGCCCGTGGATTCAATGAATGTAGTATTCCAAACAGCTTTTGTTCTTCATCTTCATTAATCAGATCAACTTTATTTAATATAATCACATCACAAAATTCGATTTGATCAATCAATAGATCAACAACATTTCTTTGATCCTCATCACCCAATGACTCACCACGCATTTGTAAACTATCGATTGAGCTATAGTCTTTTAAAAAGTTAAAGGCATCTACCACTGTCACCATCGTATCTAAGCGAGCGAACTCATTGAGTGAAACACCATTTTCATCTTCAAAAGTAAATGTTTCAGCAACTGGCAATGGCTCAGAAATTCCTGTAGATTCAATCACTAGTTGATCAAATCGCTGATCTTGCGCTAAACGGCGCACTTCAATCAAAAGATCCTCTCTTAAAGTACAACAAATACAGCCATTGCTCATTTCTACCAATTTTTCATCTGTTCGGGATAGCTCTGCTCCACCATCTCTGACCAATGCCGCATCAATATTGACATCAGACATATCATTGACGATTACCGCAATTTTTCTACCTTCACGATTATTCAAAATATGGTTCAGTAAAGTCGTTTTACCTGCACCTAAAAAACCAGAAAGCACTGTTACTGGTAGTTTTTCGGGAGTGGCTAAAGAATGATTCATTGGCTTTCTCACTTTTTAACGGAATTAGATTTCATCTTGGTAAATTAATGCATCCATCAGCATCATTAAATTGACTCATATTGATTGCTGAGCCATAGACCGTTTTAAGCTGGCGATTGATGCTGATGGTTTAAAGAATCTTTCATACAAGGAGATGAGGTGTAGCGATGATCTACACCCCACGTTCGATAACCTGCACTATCAATATGAATTTGGCCTGACTCATACACGCCTAAGCCCATGCTTAGCGCTTCACCATGATCAAGCCAAAACTGGCATAACTTTGCTTTTGTTTCTTGAATAGACTGTTGCTCTGCAATATCTGGATTTTCAGCACCAATACGAAAATCCAATGCAGCATTGAACACATGCTTTGATGAACCTGCCCCACCAGCACATTGATTTAATGCATAACTTCGATACACCGAAGTGACTGAAAAATCAGTCACGATCTTTCGATCAACCAACTGATGAAGAATATTTAACGTTGGAATGATGTTGTTCCAAAGTTCCTGTGGCGGAACTTCATATTCTGGATAGTTACATTTTTGCCAATCCCTCGCTGTCTGAAAAAATTCGGCATCAGGAATATATAAATTCAACCCTTGGCTTTTTAAGAAATGCTTATATTTATAGATTTGCTGTTGATGTAAAGGCGCATTTCTCCAAATTAAATAACTTGGTGAAACAGCTTTTTGGGTTTTATAAATCGTTTGTTGTTGAATGTCTGATCGCTGCAACTGCTGACTTGTACGCGTTTTTTGTGTCGAATAAACACTCGCTTGATGACAAGCTGATAAACACAAACTCAGTCCAAAAATACAAACTCTATTCATTTTTACTCAGTTATACGTGAACAATGATTTTGACACGCAGCGAACTTGCCGATGCATATTGTTATGTTATAACATAACAATATGCATTACAACTTAAGCACTCTTTACAAATGAATCTTGCACTACTCCCAGATATTTCCGCTGAATCGATACAACCAAAAGACCATAACCATGCTTTAGATTGGGTTGGCATGGAGAACATTGCACTGCCACTTTATATAGAACAGACCCAATGCCAAAGCCAAATAAATGCCTACGTCAGCTTGGACGATCCTTTAGCCAAAGGCATTCATATGTCTCGTTTATACACGCGCCTTTTAGAATTAAGCACGATTAAAAACCTAAATTTGCTAGATATTAAAGTTGCTCTACAAGATTTTTTAGCGAGTCATACTGGATTATCAACCAATGCAAAAATTGAGATCCATAGTGAACTTTATATCGAACGTCCTGCGCTAATCAGTAAGTTATCAGGTTGGAAAAGCTACCCTTTTGTGTTGACCTGTCAGCTAATCAAAGATCAATTTACCGCCGAGTTAAAAGTTAAAATTCCTTATTCATCTACTTGCCCATGCTCCGCTGCACTATCACGCAATATTATTCAGCAACGCTTTAACTCTGCATTACAAAACCAAGAGATACAGCTAGATCAACAAGAAATTTTGAATTGGTTAAGCACCACTGATGCGATTGCTGCAACACCACACAGTCAAAGAAGTTTTGCCATTTTAAAATTTAAATTAAACCAAGAGATCAAGCATATTCCACTGATTTTATTTATTAATCAGGCGGAACAAGCCCTCATGACACCTGTTCAAACGGCGGTTAAACGCATCGATGAGCAAGCTTTTGCAATCGCTAATGGACAAAATCTAATGTTTTGTGAAGATGCTTTAAGACGTTTATACAGCACATTTATTCATCATCAATATATAAATGGCTTCAATTTCAAAGTCATTCATGCAGAAAGCCTACATGCGCATGATGCAGTTGCTCAAGGTTCATGGCAATGGTAGATGCATGTATTTTTAAACATATGGAACAGGGTTTTATAGGGCAAAAATTTGATTTTGATAATGTATTTTCGCAGATCAAATGGAATCAAGATGGGCTCATTCCTGCAATCACACAAGATAGTACCAGCAAAGAAGTACTGATGCTGGCTTGGGTTAATACCGAAGCCTTAACAGAAACACTAACTCAGCAACAAGTTTGCTATTGGTCTCGTTCACGTCAATGTTTATGGCGTAAAGGCGAAAGTTCAGGACATCGGCAATTTTTGGTTGAAGCCAGACTCGATTGCGATGGTGACAGCATTTTATTTCTGGTGCGTCAACATGGCCCTGCTTGTCATACCAATCGTCCAAGCTGTTTTTATCTCGGAATCGGCAATCATCAAATTACCATTCTTAGCGAATCAACACTTTAATTTAATGGATGTAGACTTTCTATGCTTCGTAAAAATCCTTCTGGACATCTTCCTGTTATAGATGAATCAGCCTATGTTGATCAAACTGCGATTATCTGCGGTAAAGTGATTATCCAAGCCAATGTTTTTATTGGTCCTTATGCCGTCATTCGAGCAGATGAAACAAATGAAAATGGTGAGATGGAACCCATCGTAATTGGCGCAAACTCTAATATCCAAGACGGTGTTGTGATTCATTCAAAAGCTGGTGCAGCCGTAATCATTGGCGAGAGCTCATCTATCGCGCACCGTTCTATTATTCATGGGCCTTGCAGTATTGGACATCATGTTTTTGTCGGTTTTAACAGTGTGTTATTCAACTGCAAAATTGGAAATCATAGTGCGATTCGACACAATGCTGTGGTAGATGGTCGTGATTTACCTGATCATTTTTATGTACCTGCCATGAGCTATATCAACCCTCAAACAGATTTAGCGCTTTATCCGCCAATCGACATTTCCATCAGTGAATTTTCTGAAAGTGTGGTTACGACCAATATTGAATTGGTCAAAGGCTACAAGGCACTGCACAATGAGTTTTAGAAATTCTCCAGACATTATCATTCACAATGCCAATATCGTGAATGAAGGGCAGCAACAAATCAGTGATGTGCTGATTCGTCATGGGCGGATTGAAAAAATTCAATCCAATATAACAGGTATTGTTCATGCAAAAAGTATTGAAGCTGATGGCAATTGGCTCATCCCTGGCATGATTGATGATCAAGTTCACTTTCGAGATCCTGGCTCACCGCAAAAAGGAAGTATTGCATCTGAGTCCTCTGCTGCGGTGATTGGTGGCATTACCAGTTATATGGATATGCCCAATACCAATCCAGCGACACTCGATCTAAAGACGTTGATGCACAAGAAGCAAATTGCAGCACAACATAGCATGGCAAATTATGCATTTCATTTGGGTGTGAGTGCGGATAATTTAGAGGTTGTGGAACGACTCGATCCAAAACTGGTGAGTGGCGTAAAGGTGTTTATGGGCGCATCCACGGGCAACATGCTGGTAGATGATCCTACAATTTTGGAACGTTTATTTGCCAATGTCCCGACTATTTTACTCACTCATTGTGAATATACACCGCGCATCAAAGCCAAAGAAAAACTATTTTTAGAAAAATATGGAAGAAATATTCCAGCAGCAATGCACCCCAAAATTCGAGATAAATATGCTTGCTTTGAAAGTTCCAAACTAGCTGTTTCACTTGCAGAAAAGTATGGTACGCAGTTGCATGTCTTACATATTACGACTGCAAAAGAACTGTGTTTATTTAAAGACTTACCTTTAAACCGAAAACATATTACTGCTGAGGTATGTATTCATCATTTGAGCTTTGATGAATCAGATTATGCGGATCTTGGACATCTAATTAAATGTAATCCTGCAATAAAAACCCAACAGGACAAAGAAGCACTGATTAATGCAATTGCTGAAAGCAATCGTTTGGACATTATAGGTACTGATCACGCTCCGCATACGTGGGATGAAAAGCAACAAAGCTATTTAGATGCACCCGCAGGTCTCCCCTTAGTGCAACATGCAATCCCTGTACTAATGGAATTGGTTGCAGATAAAAAAATAGATATCGCAACAATGGTTCGGAAAACCTCTCATCACGTCGCTGATCTATTTAAAATCAAAGATCGAGGCTATATTCGTGAAGGCTATTGGGCTGATTTAGTCTTACTCAGAGAAAATAAACTACAGCTAGCCGTGAAAGATCAACACAACTATATGCGCTGTAATTGGAGTCCTTTTGTAAATAAAACTTTCCAATATAACGTAGATACAACAATCGTTTCAGGACAGTTGGCTTGGCATCAATCACAATTATTTTTAAATTGTCAGGGACAAGCTTTAGAAATAAATAGATAACTAAATAAGATCTTCAGAAAATCGAATCTTGCCCACAATATCTATTTATCATTCTTCGCAAGCATACTTTTGAGCACACCATCTTTAAATATGAAATGGTGTGCCAAAGCTGCGGCAGCATGTAAACCCACAAAGAAAATAAACATATTTCCCAGAAACTGATGAGCTTCGCCAATCAAATGATTTGAAGTTGTCAGCCGTGCTAAAGGAAGTTGCATCGAATATAAGTCGAATTGGGTAGTCATACTAGAAAGTGCCAACCAGCCCATCACGGGTACAACAAACC
>NZ_DJLC01000011.1:0-4085 GCF_002434875.1 Acinetobacter sp. UBA6526
CAGCATACTTTTTGAAACACCACCTAAAGAAGGAACGACAATGAAAATTAAATTTTTAACGGTCTCATTGATGTTTATTTTGCCATTTTCTGTTTTTGCAGCAAATGGACAAGTCGAAAAAGCGGTCATTG
Organism: Acinetobacter sp. UBA6526; assembly: GCF_002434875.1. NCBI lineage: Bacteria > Pseudomonadati > Pseudomonadota > Gammaproteobacteria > Moraxellales > Moraxellaceae > Acinetobacter > Acinetobacter sp. UBA6526. The sequence continues at coordinate 132 of NZ_DJLC01000011.1, forward strand.
AATCAAATAATGCGTATAAAACCAAATATAATTTAGATGATATGACTGAGTTTAATTATGCGCAAAAAGGCTTTATTGCCAAGCCAACAGGTCAAATTAAAAGTGAAAAAGGCAATGTGATCTGGGATTTTGATGCGTTTAATTTTTTAAATGATCCAGCACCAAATACTGTTAATCCTGCGCTATGGCGACAAGCAAAGCTAAACAACAATGTTGGTCTATTTAAAGTGACAGATCGAGTTTGGCAAATTCGTGGTTTTGATTTGGCAAATATGACCATTATTCAGGGTGATACTGGTTGGATTATTGTGGATACATTAACCTCTAAAGAAACGGCTGAAGCAGCACTTAAATTTGCTAGGCAGCATTTAGGTGAGCAAAAAATTTCAGCCATTATTTTTACCCATAGCCATATCGATCATTTTGGTGGTGCATTAGGCGTTCTTTCTAGCGAAGAAATTAACGCTAGAAAAATCCCAATTATTGCGCCACAAGGCTTTATGGAAGAAGCGACCAGTGAAAATGTGATGGCAGGTTCAGCCATGATACGTCGTGCGACTTATATGTATGGAACTTTTCTACCTAAAAATGCAGAAGGGCTGGTGGATACAGGTTTAGGTAAGGCTGTTGCTGTGGGAAAAATGGGCATCCTTGAGCCTACACAATTGATCACTCAAGCAGAACAGAAAATGAGCATTGATGGCTTGGATTTTGTGTTTTATAACGTGCCAGGTTCAGAAGCACCAGCAGAGTTAACATTCTCTATTCCATCACTGAAACTTTATAATGGCGCGGAAATTCTTTCGCATACCATGCATAATCTTTATACTCTCCGCGGTGCTAAAGTCCGTGATGCCTTAAAATGGGTGGGCTATTTAGACCAAGCAATGCAACATGCCAAAGCATCCGATGTATTGATTGCACAGCATCATTGGCCGGTATGGGGCAATGACAATATTCAAGATTTTATTAAAACCCAGCGAGATGTTTATAAGTTCACGCATGATCAGACGGTGAGATATATGAACTCTGGTTTTAATGGTGCTGAAATTGCCGAGAAAATTCAGCTTCCAGCCGCACTTGACCAAAAATTATATGCGCATGGCTATTATGGAACCCTTAAGCATAATGTAAAAGCGGTATACCAATACTATATGGGATGGTTTGATGCTCATCCTTCCAATTTAGATCCATTGCCACCTAAAGCTGTTGCAAAAAAATATATTGAGTTAGCAGGTGGGGAGAGCAATGCGTTGAAAAATGCGCAGGATGCTTATGCTCAAGCTGACTATAGATGGGCTGCCGAGATTTTAAAACATATTGTGTTGAATAATCCTCAAAACCAACAAGCAAAAGACTTATTGGCAAATACGTATCGTCAATTGGGCTATGCTGCTGAGGCTTCAACTTGGCGTAATTTCTTTTTGGTGGGCGCTCAAGAGCTACAAAATAATGTACCTATGGAAAATACATCTGATCCGAGTGATTTATTGATTCACACGCCAACTGAAAGATTTCTGGAAGCCATGGCAACAAATTTAGATGTGGAAAATTTAAAAAATGAAAATCAGTGTATCAATCTGGTTTTGTCGGATACCCAAGAGAATTTTTCATTATGGGTTGAAAACTCAGTCATGCAGTTTAAACGTCATGATGACAGTAATGGTTTGGCATCGGATTGCCCAACATTAACCGTAACCAAGCCCTTATATCTAAAAATGATTACAGGTCAAATAGAAGGGGTAAAAGTCCTACTTTCGAAAGACAGTAAAGTCAAAGGCAATCCATTGAAAATTGGAAAATTCTTTGCCATGTTTAAACGTCCAGATTCGATTTTCCCAATTGTGACTCGACCAAATGGTTAGGGGGAAATAACGAAGCTTAAATGTTTAGGCTTAATTCAATAGAGTCGAATAAAAAGGGAGAACTTATAGATTAGTTCTCTCATTTTTTATATCAGTATTTCAATAAAAGCTCTTGTTTCATCAAGCAAAAATGATGATGTGCAACGAATCATGTTGGTATTAAAAATTCCTTCTCGTTTTGAGATAAAGCTAGTATGGGTGGACGATTTTAGTATGAGGGGGATTTTATATTGCGCTATGCTTATAGCTACATTGATGTAATTAGTGACTCGTATTGGCTTGAATTGTGAATTAGCTAGGGCTCCTCTATAATTAAATTCTTGCGTGTAGAAAATAGAGAAGTATGTCATCACAATCTCAAGTCGCTTCTACTCAGGTGACAAAACGCCAAACCAAGCCAGCAGAAGTCCGAATTGATGAGCTGATGAATGCTGCACAAACGCTTTTTTTAGCAAAAGGTGTGGAAGCTACCACCATTAGCGAAATTATTGCCAGTGTGGGCGTTGCTAAAGGGACTTTTTATCATTACTTTGAATCGAAACAGCATATTGTTGAAGCCTTAAAAAAACGTTATATCGATTTTTTTATCGCGGCCTTAGACACGGCAGTTGCAACATGTGATGCTGAAGATTGGGTCAGTCAATTTAAGGTTTGGGTCTCGGCCAATATACAAACCTACCTCGAAAGTTATGCAGTGCATGATATTGTTTTTGGTGCACATCACCATGAACGTAAAAATAATGAAAAAAATATGATATTGGAACAATTGCTGCAAATCTTAAATGGAGGGCAGCAGGCGGGTATTTGGCATTTAGAACAGCCAAGATTGACTGCGTTATTGATTTATTCTGGTGTACATGGGGTTGCAGATGAAGCAATTGCCAATCAACTGCACGATAGCACAGATTTTTCTCAGCAAATTGCGCTGCAATATTTAAAAATGCTCCATCATGATGGCTAACTTTTACCATTATTTTGAATCGTATAAATCGCTTCTCGTCTGATATTCTTTTATTATCAATTTTAATTAAAACCCTAAACGATGCATTTTAAAGTCAACCATTCTCCTTAAGTTGCAGTCACTGGTGATCTTTAAAAGTGCTTTCAAGACAGTCTATAAAAAATGAAAGCTTTGGGTTTTAAGTGGGTTTTTATACATTGACCGACGGTCGGTCAATGTATAGTATAATGATTCTCATTTAAATGATCTAGGTGATGTATGAATGCATCTCGCCAGCCGATTTATCTTATTCTAGCGCTCTATATCAGTACCTTTCTGTGTTTGGTGGATTTAAGCAGTGTCAATCTTGCACTTGGAAGTATTCAAAACCAATTTAATAGTGACATGGCAGATCTACAATGGGTGATTGATAGCTATGCTTTAAGTCTATCGAGTTTAATGTTAGCGGTGGGGGCATTAAGTCAGCGCATAGGGCGTAAAAAATTATGGTTGCTGGGTGTGATCATTTTTATTGTGGGTTCATTGATTTGTGCAATGGCAAGCAATTTTAGTTTATTGATTATTGGACGAATGATTCAGGGTGTGGCTGGTGCAGTTTTAATCCCTTTGGCATTGGCGATCATGGTGCATCATTTTCATCAACCGCAAGACAAAGCACGTGAAATTGGTCGCTGGAGTTCGTTTAGTGCATTTTCATTAATTGTCGGTCCATTGATGGGTGGGTTGCTGGTACATCATTTTGGTTGGCAAAGTATTTTCTGGCTCAATCTTCCTGTTGGGGTTCTAACGATTTACTTGGGCTATTATGGTATCGAGGCGGATCAGAAATCGGTGGCTGTACCTTTTGATTATCTAGGTTTGCTCTACAGTGCTGTAGCGATCGTCACATTAACGTATAGCATTATTGCATTACAACATGTGCATTTAGCGCATTGGTTTATGCTGAGTATTTTCTTATTTATCTTGGCAAGTATGGCGTTTGTATGGCAGCAAAAACATGCCACTCATCCATTGATCCCCAATCATTTATTTAAAAATAAACGGTTTTTAGCCTATAACGCGATTTCTTTTATTTTAGGGTTTGCAGGATATAGTTCGTTATTTGGTGGTGTTTCAAAAAGTATGCTG
>NZ_DJLC01000173.1:0-8516 GCF_002434875.1 Acinetobacter sp. UBA6526
CAACACTCTTGATGACCATCTTCAAAGAAACTAAACAAACCTTTTTCATTTACAAATTGCTGAACAGCGGCAGACTCAGGGAAGCAAATTTCGATAGTAATGTTGTAGTGCTTACGGACTGTCTCGATAAATTGATAAGTTTCAGCATGTAATCGACCCGTATCTAAACTAAATACACGAAAAGGTTTACCGATACGTGATGCAATATCAATCAACACGACATCTTCTGCACCAGAAAATGAAATTGCAATTTCACCTTCTTGATTGAGTGCGAGTTCTAAAATTTCTCGTGGTGATTTGTCTGCATATTCAGCAGCGAGTGCATCTACATGGTCAATAGTCGGAATAACAGTCATGGATGTTCCTGGCGATAGGCTTGGGCACAATTGTAAATCATTCTAAGCAAATCAGTTTGCTTGTCCTTGATTTTAATCTTGCAGAATAAAATGATTTTATTCAACAATAGCGCAAAAATTGAATAATCTTAGTGCTATGATACAGCAATTTTTAACCAACATTGGAAGCATTCATGGAAATCGTATGCCTAGATCTTGAAGGGGTGTTAGTTCCAGAAATCTGGATTAATTTTGCTAAAAAAACAGGGATTAAAGAACTTGAAGCGACAACACGTGATATTCCTGATTACGATGTGCTAATGACACAGCGCTTAAATATTTTGAAAGAGCATGGTTTAGGGTTAAACGATATTCAAGCGGTGATCGCTGATATGGGACCATTTGAAGGTGCTAAAGAGTTTGTGAGCTGGGTTCGCACTCACTTTCAATTGATTATTCTTTCTGATACGTTTTATGAGTTTGCTCACCCATTGATGCAGCAATTAGGTCAGCCAACGATTTTCTGTCATAAGCTTGAGACAGATGAAAATGGCATGATTACGGCTTATAAACTACGTCAACCAGATCAAAAGCGTCAGGCAGTAAAAGCATTACATGGTTTAAATTTCCGTGTGATTGCAGCAGGTGATTCTTATAATGATACAACGATGCTTGGCGAAGCGGATCATGGTTTCCTGTTTGATGCACCAGATAATGTGATTGCAGAATTCCCACAGTTTCCAGCACTGCATGGCTATGAAGCATTAAAACAAGCGATTCGCTCTGTTTCTCAGCGTAATATTCCAGAATAATTTTCCCTAGCTTTCTCGTAAGAGCATGAATGGGAAATCAAAAATAAAAGGCGCGTAAAGCGCCTTTTATTTTTAGATGAAAATTAGAATTTATACCCAATTTTCAAACCATAAGCGATCGCATCATTATTTTTGAATTCGGCAACATGCTCTGGTGTATTAAACTGAGACCCAGACTGTGCTTTCGCATCTCCTAGCCAGAAGTATTTTACGCCACCCGCAATAAAGTAATTTGGTGCAGGGCTGTATTGTACGCCAACACCAACATTCCAATAACCTTCTGTTGGACCAAGTGTGGTTACAGGGTTGCCAGCACCAGAATCCCAACCTACAGAGACATTACCAGCCCAGTGATCATTGACCTTACGACCTACACCAGCAGTGACTGAATATTGATCATCAGTATATGCTACAAGGTCAAAACCATCTTTTTTCCCTGTTTTATTAACGATAGGAGGTAGAACAGAAGCGGCGCCAAACTTATAAGGACGAATTGCAAAGTCTTTCCAATTCACCCACCGAACATTTGCGAACGCAACAGTATTCTCCATGATTCCCGTTTGAAAATCGAGGTTTACGGATTGAGGTGTGGTGATTTCAGTCGTACCTTGAGCATTGTTAATTTGATTTAATAACGCATCAAAAACTGGACTACCTGTAAAACCAGCAATTCCATGATTTTCATACGCATTCATTTCATGCTTGATTTTGGCACGATATGTTAAAGAGGTTTTAAGTGCAATTTCAGGAATTTGATAAGCTACGCCAGCTAACCAACCCACAGCCTCATCGCGACCTGTTTTAAAATCGTAACCACTATAAGCACTATAGCTTGCACCACGTAATAATACTGTTGCATCTAGTGTCTGATAAACTGCACCAGCATAAACGTTCCAGTTTTGATTCGGTTGATAACCAAACAGTAAGTTTAGATTTTCGGTATCAACTGTTACAGACGTTCCACCTTGAAATGGCAGAGGCCTGTTTTCGATAAAGTTACTTTGACCAGTATATTGAGCATCTGCTCCGTATGGTTGGTCATAAATAAGGCCAATGGAAAAATGTTCCGTGGCTTGAATTTTTAAGGCTGCATTGGGTGAATAGTAGTGATTTGCCATATCACCTGTGTTGTTTTGAGAGATGTCTTTACCAGAAACATTTGGATCAAGTACGGTAATACCTGCTTCAAAATAGTTGTTTGGCTGCAAGAATGCTGCAATTGATTGGCCTGAGCGATCCAGTGCTGCGGCAAACGTTGTCGTTGTTGGAACTAAGCTAAGTAGAAGAGCCGTTTGAATAGCATTCAGCTTCATTAATATGTTCTCTCAAATCACTTTGTAACAAGAATGGCGCGAAAAGTAACATAATTTTTATTCGCTTAAATATTTTACAAATGTCAATAAATGAACTGATGAAGTCACGAAAAATGCTTGAGTGATAGGTGTTTATATTGAACGTATGGGAAATTAAGGATGAAAGGATATAAATATTCAGATTCTAATGCTATTCAAAAAACCTAAAGGTAATTAGGTACTTTGAACATAAAAAAAGACCATCAAATGATGGTCTTTTTTGGAAAGCTTTACTTAGAAGCGATAACCAAGTTTCAGACCGTATGCGATTGCATTGTTGTCTTCAAAATTAGCTACATATTGATTGCTGCCTGCTTGAGCACCAGTTTGAGCTTTGGCATCACCTAACCAAAAGTACTTCACGCCACCAGCGATGAATGTTGCTGGAGTTGGGCTGTATTGAACACCTACACCAACGTTCCAATAACCTTCTGTAGGGCCGAGTGTTGTCACTGGGTTACCAGCGCCTGAGTCCCAGCCGACTGACACATTGCCAGCCCATTGCTCATTCAACTTGCGACCAACACCAGCATTTACAGACCATTGGTCATCAGAATATTCAACTAAGTTGAAACCATTAGGACGACCAATCAAACCACCAACTTGTTTTGACAATACACCGAATTTGTATGGTTGAATTGAGAAATCTTTCCAATTTACCCAACGTACGTTTGCGAAAGCAACTGTGTTTGCCATGATCCCGGTTTGGAAATCAAGGTTTACAGATTGTGGTGTAGTGATTTTTGTTTTCTTGTCTTGTGCAAGACCTGCTGCAAGTTGATTTGGATCTAAACCTAAACCAGCTAGTACTGCTGGTAGTGCAGGGAATGCTAATAATGAAAGATCTTCTTGAGCTTTAACGTCGTGATCAATTTCAGAACGGTAGGTCAACGATGCTTTCAGTGCAATCTCTGGAATTTGATATGCAGCACCTGCTAACCAGCCTACACCAGTCGTTTCTTTGATTTTTGCATCATAACCGTTATAAACGCTATAAGCCTCACCGCGAAGACTTACATTACCTTTAATGGTCTGAATTGCTGGACCGGCGTAAAAGTTAAAGTTTTTAGTCGGTTGGTAACCAAAAACAAAAGATAAGTTTTGAGTATCTACTTCTACTTGAGTGTTGTTTGAACCAGTGCTTGAACCTAAGTAGCTCTTAGCTGCATTTAAAGCGCCAGCTAATTGTTGGAATTGAGCACTTCCTTGGACTTGAGCTTTTGCTATAGCGAGTGATTGTTCGGTTACGGGAGTATTACTAGCTTCTAATGCTTGAATTGCGCGTTGTGTTACGATGCCATCAATAGATTTTGCTGACAAAACACCATCATTTGAGTTTGCAACAAAAACATTGTCTCCTGAATATTTTGCATCAGCACCAAAAGGTTGATCGTATAGTAAACCGAAAGAAATTTTATCAGTAAGTTGCAGTTTTAAAGCGGCGCTTGGGAACATATAGTCATCGCCCATATCGCCGATTTTGCGTTGAGTCGCTGTATCACCAGCCTCTTGACCTTCAACTGTAGGATCTAGAACCGAAAGACCAGCTTCAAAATAGTTACCTGGCTGAAAAAAAGCCGACATAGATTGACCTGAGCGGTCTAGCGCTGCTGCAAAAACTCCAGTTGCAGGTAGCGTTGCTAAGATCATGGCAGTGCTAAGATGTTTTAATTTCATTTTAAATCTTTCCTTGAACTTCAAGATTTTTTAAGTGAAGAAGCTATGATTGGCTTGCCAAACTAATTATTAAATGTATTTGGCTATAACTTCATGTAACAAAAATACCATAATTAAAATAAGAGTAAATGTTCTAAATGAACTATTCAGTACGATTGATTACATGAAAATGATTAAAAAAAATGCTATAAATATTTATATACATATGTGTTTTTATTGGTAAAATGATGAAAAATATAAAATATTAATTTAAGAAATGATTCAATTTTTTTGGCTTTTTTGTAGAAAATAAATTTTTTAGGGTCAAAGATTTTTTGTAAAAAATGAGATTTTTTTCTCAATTGTTTGCCTAAAGTAATAAATAGGCATTAATGTCGTCCATCTTTTACTCTATTGAGTATATTTTATTAATGCATATTTTTAGAAGAAATATCAACGGATTTAAACAGCTTTAAATTTTATTCTTACAGATTGTTGATTTAATGAAGGATAGAGAATTTTTGTCTCTATCCTGATGTACCTATCTTATTTTAGATTTGGATCACCTTTTTTCAAGAAGAAGCTCAATGCGAGTTTTTGTACCCAAGTGCCATAAGGTGGGTAAAATAATTGTGTTGGGAAAAAGCGATGACGAATAAATATTGTTTTTGCATGAGATAGTTCTCTAAAGCCTTCTTCTCCGTGGTAGGTGCCCATGCCTGAATTGCCAATTCCGCCAAATGGTGCATCGTGATTAACGACATGCCATCCCCAGTCATTGATTGTGACGCCACCTGAATGTGTTTGTTTTAAGATGTAATCACGTTCACTGCTGTCATGGGTAAAGCAATAAAGTGCCAATGGTCGTTCACCATTCTGAATATAAGCAATTGCATCATCTAGGCTGTCATATGCAACCACTGGAAGTACTGGACCGAATAATTCTTCTTTTAAAATTCGCATTTCTGGGGTGCAGTTGAGAATGATATGCACAGGCATGCGACGTGCATCTTGTTCAGGATTGTATTCGCCACAAGGGATAACTACAGCACCTTTTTGTTCTGCATCCTCAAGTATTTCAAGCAGACGCTTAAAATGTCGATCATTCACAATTGAAGTGTAGTTGCTATTTGAATGGATATTTTGACCATACATCGCGGTGAAATTGGTTTTACAGGCCTCTGCAAATTCGCTCACTTTTTCTTTTGGAACAAGTGCATAATCAGGTGCTACGCAGATTTGACCACAGTTGGTCGCTTTGCCATGTAAGATTCGCTTAGCCGCATCTGCAAGTGGGTAGTTTCGACTTACAAGAGCAGGCGATTTGCCGCCTAGTTCTAGTGTAACAGGTGTAAGATTTTCAGCGGCAGCACGCATTACCACGCGACCGACTGCGGGTGATCCTGTAAATACAATATGGTTAAAGGGTAAAGTGGTAAACAATGATGGATCAGTAATTTCTTCTCCAAAGACGGCAACTTCATCTTCTTTAAAGACTTCAGCAAGCATTCTTTTGATCACGGCATTGGTTGCAGGTGTGATTTCTGGAAGTTTAATCATCACTCTATTGCCTGCCGCGAGTGCAGCTACCAATGGCCCTAAAGCGAGATAAACAGGAAAATTCCAAGGCACGACAACGCCTACTACACCTTTCGGTTGATATTGAACGCGAAGGCGGTTAGATAAAAATAATAATTCAGTGCTGCGTTTGCTTGGACGCATCCATTTGCGTAAATGGCGAATTGCATGTTCAGCTTCTAAAACAGAACCAAGTAAATCAAGAAGTTTTGATTCATCAATTGACCGTGAGCTAAAGTCGGTATTGATCGCTTTGGCAATGACATCTTGGTAGCGAATAATTTGTTTTTTTAGATTAAAAAGTTTGCTTCTCCTTGAATCCAAATCAGGGTAGGGCTGTGCATTGAATGCGGCACGCTGCTGATTGAAGATTGTCTGTAAAGATTTACTTTCTATTTTTTCAAATTCAGAGGAGTGTGGATAATTCATTTTTCATTCCTTCCATGCTTTCTATAACTTGATTTTTCTTGAGTTAAGGATGAGGTCATGCTCAATTATGACATAAGGTCTAGTCTAAGCAGAGTATGTCGAAAAATTTTCTTAATCATATTAAAAAAATGTAAATAATTCAGATGTTTTTGATTGTTGATTTAAATGAGAGATTCTTGAATTATAAAAATATATGAATTCACATTATGTTTGTTTTTTAGGCATAATAATTAAAATGATTTATTTTTCATTATCTTTTTAGCTATTTTCTAATTAATTATATTTTTTTAAAATTTTAAAGAGATTTAAACGTGTAATAAATAATAATCATTATATTTTTATATTTGTTTTGCTAATTATATATATTGGTTTAACTATTTAATTTTAAGTTTTGCTATAAAAATAAGCACTTTTTGCACCATGATATTGCATTATTTTGATAAATATATAGCATTTTTTTATGTGATTTTAGAGTGTATTTTATCTTTTGGTATAAGTGAATTTGTACTATATACATATAAATCATTTGGTTGTCAGTGTTGTTGTGATTTCTTAAAGTTGTTTCATTTTTCATGTGAATGGTTTTTGTGATTATTATAATTAAATTAAATGAATTAATTAATTTTAAATCGCATAGAATCTCGGCTGGGTTAGGAATTAACCAGTCTCAAAATATTATGCTAAGGATTGCTTAAAATGCTTACTTTTTTAGGTATTAGCATGATCATGTGCTTTATGTACTTGATTATGTCGAAACGTCTTAGTGCATTAGTTGCATTAATTTTAATCCCATTTTTATTTGCAATCATCGCTTGGGGATTAGGTTTTTATTTCGATAGTTTGAGCCATATTCAATTAGCTGAACTCGGAAATACCATGCTTGATGGTATTAAAAAACTTGCTCCGACTGGCGTCATGCTGCTGTTTGCAATTTTATATTTTGCATTAATGATTGATACAGGGTTGTTTGACCCGTCTGTAAGATGGATCTTAAAGAAAGTAAAAGGTGATCCACTTAAAATTACTCTAGGAACAGTCTTCCTTACTTTACTGGTCTCTTTGGATGGTGATGGTTCTACAACCTACATGATTTGTGTAGCGGCGATGATGCCTTTATACAAACGAGTCGGGATGAATCCATTGATCATGACTTGTTTGATGTTGCTATGTAGTGGCGTGATGAATTTAACCCCTTGGGGAGGTCCAACAGCCCGCGCTGCCAGTGCATTGCAAGTTGATGCAAGTGAAGTTTTTATCCCGATGATTCCCTCTATGATGATGGCAGCTGCTTGGTTATTTTTCTTGGCATATTTATATGGCATGTATGAGCGTAAACGTTTAGGTGTAATTGAGCTTATTGATATTAGTCATGCGGATGATATTTCGATTTCTAAAGATCCAGAGGCGCAGCGTCCACATCTGCGTTGGTTTAACGGTATTTTAACTGTCGTGTTGATGGCATCTTTGGTAAAAGGGATTTTACCGATGTCGATCTTATTCATGCTGGGTTTCTGTATTGCTCTAGTGGTGAACTATCCATGTGTGAATATGCAGAAGAAGCGTATCGCAATGCATGCAGATAGCGTATTAGCTGTTGTTGGTGTAATTTTCGCGGCAGGTGTATTCACTGGTATCTTGTCTGGCACAGGTATGGTTGAAGCCATGTCTAAAGGCTTCGTTGCTGTGATCCCACCAAGTATGGGACCTTATTTAGCACCCATCACTGGTCTATTGAGTATGCCTTTGACGTTCTTTATGTCTAATGATGCATTCTATTTTGGTGTGTTGCCAATTTTAGCAGAAGCCGCTTCTCATTATGGTATTCCTGCGGTTGAGATTGCACGAGCGTCAATTATTGGACAACCAGTTCATTTGCTATCTCCTTTAGTACCTTCAACCTATTTGCTCTGCGGTCTTGCTGCAGTAGATATGGGCGATCATCAGAAATTTACATTGAAGTGGGCATTTATCACATGCTGTGTACTCATGGGTAGTGCATTAGTGTTCGGTGTTTTTCCATTTTATAGCATGTAAATCAAATTATTACGGTGCTTTTGCATAATTTAAGAATGTAAAAGTACCCGTATCTTTGTTCAATTTAATACACATATTTAATTTCTGCTTTAACCAGCAGGGAGTTTCTTTTTTTAATTTTTAGATGGTTAGGATGACTAAAATGAAGATGAAAATTGCATTGGCAACTATGTTAAGTATTGCGACAGCTTCTACCTTTGCGGTACCAAAGTTTTATGGAGAAATTGATGCAAGCTTGGATTATTTACCTGAAATAAATGCAAATTCAGCCAATCATGATGTTTGGAAGGTAAATAGTAATAGTTCTTATCTTGGAATTA
>NZ_DJLC01000197.1:0-1965 GCF_002434875.1 Acinetobacter sp. UBA6526
TTGGTCTTTTCTTACGATAGGGGGATTTAAAAGCTGAAGGTTCTATTCCAAGGAGTTGGTCAATCATGTTGTTTTTATGCTCTAGGCTACGAACCTTGGCCTCATAATGATTTATTAACGAACAATTAAAATAATTATTTGCTTTTTCAACGGCATAGTCGATTAAAATCTCGAAGCGGACATCTTGACCACCAGATAGGCGTTTTAATTCATTCAACTGTCTTTGATTCTTGTTGCTAATATTAGAGAGTCTGTGAAATTTTTGTATGGTTTGAAACGTGGTATCGGTAAATCCGAGCAGTTTCCACAAGGGTTCTGAATCATTGCTATAAGCTGTGTAAAGTGTTTCAAAATATTCAGTAAAGCTTTCTATTTTTAATCTATGATTTTCATAAGAAAGATCAGAGCGTTGAGTTTGTTCAATATGTGTTTTAATTTCATTAGGAACAAGTTCAATATTTTTTGTATCTTGATGGAATGCATAAATATGAAAAGTTTGTTTTCGGAGTTCTGAAATTTGATGCATACCTACTTGATTTTGAACTGCAAAGCGAAACTTTTTGATAGCAGTTAATACTTCATCATAGTGCTTGGGTAGCATTTCAGAATCCAATTTTCTTACTGTATCTCGTTCAACACCTGGATTAGTTTCAGGATCCAAGTAAGGGTATAAACGGATTTGCTTTTCTATTTCTGACTCTTTAAATAAATCGATTGAATGTAAGTAGTAAATCATACTTTTAAATCTTTCTTCACTCTTAACTAAGAGAAGTGTGGGATGCAAAGTACGTAGAGGGGAGTGTAGGTATGATTTTAAATTGGAAAAAACAAATCGCTCTAAGTGATCGATCAAAAAAATTTCATAATCTAGATCCGCACTTTTATTAGTCATACTTCTATCCCTTTTTAATGCATTTTTTTTGTTATACTAACAGAAAGTAAATCTGACTTAAATGTAGCCGAAAGTTTACGGTAGTTTTTTTTCACTTGTTATATGAAAATTTTTTGATAAAAATTAGTTGAAAAAAATCTAAAAAATTATAGTCGAAATCCTAGGATTTTTACCCTGATAAGTTATATTGTTTTTTTTCTTAAGTTTATGAATTTATAGTGGATATTTTTCAAATAATTTTGAATAAGTCAAACAAGATAATTTTTGAATAAAATTAGGTGAAAAAGAAAGTTTATTTTCTTGTCTGTAAAATAAGGAATTTATCGAGTTGATTTAGGGGGTAACTAGATAGTGAGTGATTCAAAAAAAGATGAGCAATCTAAAAGAATATAACTGAGAAAATAAAAAAATTGTATTGATGCACTTTTCTAATCTTTATAAAATTTTTTCATTCGGAGAGAAGCGTTGCTTTTAAAATAATCATGTTGATTTTCTTTGAACTTCAAATGATCAACGCAATAATCTTTTTTAATGAGTATCAATATTTCTAATGAATACAAAAAATTCTAAAAAAACACCTTAGCATCAATTTTAATTGCATAATTTTTAATAGACTAAAATAGCATATTAATCTAGTTCCCTTGACGGCAGACAGAGTGGGGGCTATCCTTTCGATGCTGGCCTACATTGCTAGCGGGTTTTGACAGACTCGAAATAACAAAGACAGTAGATAAAAGTACTCTTTTATGTGCTGTGAACCCGTTCGTCCCCCTTTCTCTTTATGGTAGGACGTTAGGGGGACGCGCTTGCGCGTGCTGGTTTCTTTGTTTACCAGTCTGTCAACCCTCTTTCGTTCTACCACCATAATCAATTGACAGTGATTTGGTAGAACTTCTTTAATAAACAAAGGAGTCGCCTCATGCGTCTACAATTTTTAAAATTTCCTGATTTGAATCTACCCCAGTGCTGTGTATGGCTTTGTCATCGCTAAACCAATAGCAGCATACATAAAACAATAATTTTATCTGGGGTAAACAAATGAAGGATCTCCATCCTCTGTTTGTCTGTGTGCT
>NZ_DJLC01000197.1:2340-6559 GCF_002434875.1 Acinetobacter sp. UBA6526
TCCACTGAAGTTTTACGCCCTGACGAAAATGCAGCACTCAGCCAACGACTTGAACCAACACATCGACCTGTTCTGGTCGAGGCCAAATTAATACAACCATTTTTAAATCAACAACTACCTGAAGCTGATGTTTCAGGTTTCCGCGATTATCTGCACGCCCAAGAAGGCAATCGATCTGCGCTGCAACAGTTCCGAGACAAACTGCAACTCAAAGCAAATCAAATCTTGGTGCTGGGTGTAGAAAAACCAGGACAGCAATCCTTACAGGAATGTCTAAACAATGACCTGTTTGCCAGTGCGAATGATCTCGTGATTAACCATGCTCGTTTTCTTAAAACTCCTGTTGAAGGGCAAGGTAAAGGTGAGTTTGAAACCACGGAGCAGTACCAACAACGCGTACACGCTGAAAATGCTAAACATAAAAAACTCACGACTCAGGTCAACGTCGACTTAGGGCGACTCGAAGATGCCTTAAATTACTTGGCTGCACCGATCCCAATCAATGTACTGAGTCCCACAGCGGAAGATTCAGCGCAATATGATGTAGATCGTCAAGTGATGCACATCCAAGCCGCATCTACCACCACAGCGGATTATTATTCCTCAGTGGTCTCGACCTTAAATCTGATCTTTAGTGCCTCAGTGAAGGATGCCGAAATCATACTCGGCAATTTGAGAGATGAACGAGATAAACGAAACTATCTGGGCTTTATCTTCAGTGTGCAACAAGGACAACTCCGCATCGATCAAGTCATCCTCTATCAACACAACAACAATGATGACCGCTACCTACGCTTAGCTACCATCAATCCCTCACAACTGTATTTAAGCACCCGTCCATTAATTGCAGATGAGTCTAATCAAAGCCTCAATTCCAAACAGCCATATCCACTTCAACAAAAACTACCGTTTCAATTTGGTTTAAAAAACTACCGAGACCCTGAGCAACAAGCCCCAGAACCCATCTTGGAATCTAGACCACCAACAGAAGAAGAACTCACTCAACTGAGTTTAGAGGCTGCATCGAGTGAAACTGAGGGAGCACTATAAAATGTTCAAACCATTTCAACTCAAGACTCGTATCAGCACTGGAGTCGTCAGCAGCTTGTTATTGCTGGGGAGTTTAACGGGTTGTGGAGTACAAGATGCAGCGCGGGAAATTCCTAAAGCAAATGCCATACTTCAGTTATTGCATACCCAAGATCGCTCGGTGATACAGATCAAGTTACAACAATGCCAAGTCGGTAATTTATTTGCAGGGCAGACAGGCACCAGTTCCAAATATGACCTATACAGTTGCCAAGTGCATGTTGAACGCTTTGACGATGAATACAAGCAATCGTTTATCCAAGAGCAAACCGTCTATCTACGACCCTTCGACTCCGATATTGGTTGGCAACTGATCGCGCCGAATGAATAGTTAAAACAAAGATAAAGCGAAGAAAAAAACATGAATAAAGAAATAGTGATCTCTTATCTCAGTATTGCGGTGCTGTATTGGTTTTATCTGCTTTGGCGGATTGAAGACAGTGGACCAATTGCAGCCTACCTTTTTGGACGCGCCATCATGTGGCCGTTTCAATTACTGAAATTTATATTTTGATCAGGTCTTCATGGGAACAAGAGTGAAAAATCGATGATGGACTTTAATCAGTTTAAACAACAGTTTGCTCAGTTGGCTTTACTGCAAGCTGACCCAAACATTTATGTCGCTCCACAGATTCCCATGAATAAGATTCTGGGTGCGATGAGTTATTTACCTGCACAAACCCAAGCAGAAGAAGTCTTGGTCTTAGTCGATGAAACCGTCTTTGGACAGGGAAAAAATGGCTTGTGCTTAACCGATCAAGGCATCTACTTCAAAGAAGCCTTTGCCAGTGCCAATGCTTATCCCTTGAAATCGATTAGCTCGGTTGGCTATTCGATGGGACTGCTCAGCAAACACCTGGTGATCAATGGCACAGTCAAAGTCAGCTTGGCTCAACCTGAAAAAGCAGGGATACGTCTGTTGGCAGATTTCCTCAATCAGTATTGTGCCTTCGCTAAAGCTCAAACGCAGACTCAAAGCCAAGAGACCATTGCCAATCTACAACCGATCATGAAGCTCTATGCCTACCTGTTGTTGGGGTGGAGAGGAGAGTGGAGCCAATCCACAAGAACTTTGATGACACAATTGTTTGACCGAGACTTGGTTCATCCCAATGACCAACAGTTTCTCAAACAGATGATGCAACAGAATCATCAATTCGACTTTTTTGACATCTTGGATGAAATCACACTGATTCAGCACAGCCTACCTCCTTCGTTATGCCTTGCTTTGCTCGAAGAAGTATTGGTGTTAATGAATAAAAGAAACTTTGATGCTGAAACAGCACGTAGCCATTTCTTTCAAATCAGCACAGCATTCAATGTTGAGCAACAAACAGCATTCGCCATACTGGCCAAGTATCCTGCATATACAGATACCCAAGCTAAGCAGCATACCAAAGCATCTTCCATACCGATCCATCAGCTGACACCCGTACAACTCGCTGCATGTGAATTACTTGATATCACCCCTGAACAATTAGATCGACCAAGCCTCACGCTTGCATACCGTCGTAAGATGGCTGACTTCCATCCTGACCAATACCAACAATTACCTCCAGCAGTGAGGCAATTGATTGAACAACAGGCGCAGCAGATCAATCAAGCACGCAGTTGTTTAGAAGCACTGCTAGCGTCGCTTTGACGGAAAATCAAAATAAAGAAATTTCAGATACATATTACCTATTTGAACAAACAGCACCAAGCGAACGCAACAAACCGCTGACGACTGTCCAAACACAAATCAAGCCTTATCAAATAGAGGATAAAATAATGATGAATAAATTGAAGACTTTCCTATTGCCTATACTACTCATACTTCCTTTGAGCTTATCGGGATGTGGTACTGAATTTAATCCTGAACACATGGAAGTTACGCTCAATACTGAATATAGCCCAGGCGGATTATACGATCGGACATATGTGATCCTCACCATCCGTTCACTCGATGCGAATCCAATCACACTGAATAAAGTAGATGTGAATAATGGACGTTGTGGATATACCGCACGCTACCGTAATCCCATTCAATTACCAGCACATTTCCAAATGGGTCAAGCCTTAGAGTTATATTTAAACTGCTCTTACGAATCGATTGTGAAAGTTGATATTGAAACAGATCAAGGTGCAGCAAGTTATCGCTTTAAATAACACGGCAAAACTTAGGACGAGTATCACTGTATAGCGCAAAAGCAAGCAAACAACCATGCCCATGTTGGGCATGGTTTTTTTATGCCTACAGAGAATGCTTGTCATCACTTTACTCACGACGAGGACATTCATGATGAATCCCGTACATTGTCCTTATTGCCATTCAGATCAGGTGATCTTGAAAGCCACACAAGCGCATGGCCCTCAATATTTTGAAAAAATCCTAGAAAATTTCTCACCCTTCACGATGGCTGTACTCGGAATAAAGCTGGCAAGAAGTGCGGGCATTCCCCCCTATGTCGGTGGATTGATTGGTGTAGTTGCAGGGGGCGTATTGATCTTGGTCAGTCAACATTACTTTTATCGACATTACCACGCGGCTCAACATTACCAATGTTTGCATTGCGGACAAAGCTTTGCCGTGGCTGATTAAAGAATTACCGCATTCATCACTGTATCAACGCTAGCTGCAACAACCCGAGCTCTAACACCCTAAGCACACTGCATTTTAAGTTTAAAAACATCACATCTTTATTTTTATAGAGGAATTCTGCTCATGGCACATTTAGTTGAAACAATGGCATTCACAGGTCAAACCCCTTGGCATGGCTTGGGGAATCAACTCACACCCAATCAACCCATCGAAGTCTGGGCACAACAAGCAGGTATGGATTGGCGTATCGAATCCTCTGATGTCAGTTACATGGCGAAAAACCAACGTGGACAAAACATCATCTTACCCTTTGAAGAACAACGGGTGCTGTATCGTTCTGATACCCATGCACCTTTATCTGTGGTCAGTCAACGCTTTCAAGAAGTACAACCCAAAGACATCTTAGAGTTCTATCGTGATCTAACTGAACAATCAGGCTTTGAGCTGGAAACTGCGGGGGTACTGAAAGGTGGGAAGAAATTCTGGGCATTAGCCAAAACTGGACAGACCTCAGCACTGAAAGGCAAAGATGTCAGCAATGGCTATATT
>NZ_DJLC01000158.1:0-19387 GCF_002434875.1 Acinetobacter sp. UBA6526
GGACTGCCCCAACTGTTGCAAGGAACATATCTTTGTGGGCATCCCACATGTCGCCTTGTTGACCATTATAATTTTCCGCATCTTCAGGCGATAATCCCATCGCAATCCACCATTCAATGAACTCATATATTAAGCTTGTTGCCATAACAAATTGTATGACCAAGAACAATAAAGCTGCTGGTTTAGCCGCGGGAAACCAAACTTGAAAACAACGATAGAATAAGGGATAGAGTAAAAATCCATATGCAAAATGGACAAAACGATCATACATATTTCTAGTCCATCCCATACTTTGATTTAAGTCAAAATGAAAAAGGGAATTGAACCATTCATTGTAGGGAACATAAGAGTAGAGGTAGTGTGCGCCAACAATATGAATAAATAAAAAGAGCAGGTATAAGCAAAAGCTGTAAAAGTTAATGCCAATTTTTCGCATGATGACAAGCAAAGCAATCAGCATGAAAACTGTACCTGCTTGATGCAATAAATATGAATCGAATTCTAAAGGATTAATACTTGCGATTATTGCCGTAACTAAAATGAGCATAAGAGCAATATAATGTTTTAAGCTCAATTTTTTTTCTATCATTTAATGTCCTAGATAGAGTTTGTCACTCTATTTATTCTCGTCAGACGCACCTATAACAATTTGTTCTTTAGCAGATGCGACTCCGCCAAGTGCCTGACAAGCTTGTTTATATAATTGATATTTTTGTTGTACTACTTCATCCAATGGGATGTCAAAGAGATCTTCACCATTTTTATATTGTTCAATATATGTCGCGGCCTTTTCTTTATTCACAGCAAGGGCTTGTTGGTGAAAATTGGTGATCGAAGATGTGGCTAATTGGTTTGATTCGATATTGTTGCACTGAAAATCTTGTAAAATTTTTTCTGCACGTTTGACCTCACTAGATTGACCAAAAATACACGCTGTTAGGCTGAGGCATGTGACCAATAGGAGTAAAACTTTCATGGGGAATTATGTTGAGTTTGTAGATCGGCTCATTGTATCTAAAACCCTGCTATAAATTAAGTATTTATGTCTAACAGAAGCAATTAAATGACTTAAATAATGCGACATAAAATCCAGTTTTGAGATAAAACGCATGTTTTTATCTATATATTTGATTTTAAACATGTAATATAACAGGGAAAACAAAAATGAAAAATTTATATAATAATCCGTTTGAGGAGCAGAAAGTGAAGATACGCAGGGCAGAAAAACAAGATGTGAATGAGTGTGTTCCGCTGATTTATAGTGCTGGAATTCCCTTGTTTGACTATATTTATCAACATGATCCTATCAGTGCTGAAACTTTTATTCATAAAGAGTTTTTATCAGAATATGGATATACAAGCTATAAACTGCACTGGGTGGTCGAGAAAGATAACAAGGTGATTGCCACCGTGGCTTGCTATGGAAAAGATGACCTACTAAAAATGGATAGCGGTACGGTTAAAAACATTCTCACTATGTATCGGTTTCGATCACCTCGTGTTTTGGCGAGAGCGTTGCATTCAGCTTCCGTGGTGACCAAGCCAGTTGCATCAAGCTTGCATATTGCAAATTTTGGTGTGCATCCCCAATATCGTAGTCAGGGTATTGGTTTGTCCTTGTTAACGTATCTAAAAATGCTTGCCCAACAGCAGGGGCATTCGATTTTGTCTTTGGATGTGTCTTGTGAAAACCCTAGAGGGCAACGTTTATATGAAAGGATTGGTTTTAAGGCTGTACAGGAAAACCAGTTCAAGGGGGTGAAAAATGCTAAGGTGCCCAATGGGCGGCGTATGGAATGGAAAATCTAGTGTTCCATTTGCTTAAACTTTCTGGAACAGGTTATGCTCATTTTTCATCGAATTAATTCAACATGCTATGCGTAGTCAATCAGCAGTTTTACCCTATTTTATCTTATGTTTCTCCTGTATCTGCCATGCAGGAGACTATAGTTTCTTTGCTGGATTTGAAGATGATTCTGAGGAAATGTTTGATGCTGCATATCCTGAAATGAAAACAGATTATTCAGTTTTGCATAATCAGCTTTTTCAAGATGAGCGGTGGCGTGTATACAACTATACTGCGTACCAGACCAATCAATTCAACCATAAGATGTTAACAGGTGATACTTCAAATCTAAGTTTGGATGATTTCTCGATCTCACTGGGCTACGGTATTGTCTATCAGCTTAACTCAAGCAACCGAATCGGCTATGAGTATTTGTCGAGCTTTCCGTTTGATCGAGGGCAACTCATTAGACTGTTTTGGCTAAGAATTTTCTAAGTAATTTTTTGGTATAAGCCTGCTCGAACTACACCTGCTTTAGTTTCTTTAATTTTTTGCCAAGATGCTGGTAGTTTGAGCTGTGATAATTCTCGATCTGCTTCAACGTAAATGAAGGCTTGGTTTGCAATCATCGGATCTGATAACTCAGCAAGTTCTTGCCATAAGTCTAAACTATAGGGTGGATCAAGAAAGACAACGTCGAAACTAAGATTCAGTTTCTTGAGCGCTTGTTGTGCTGTTGTTAGGTGTAGCTGACAATTCTCTGCTTTTAATAAAGCAATATTCTCTTTTAAAAATTTTGCTTGAGTTGTATTGGGTTCAATCATTACGACTTTGGCAGCTCCACGAGAAAGCGCCTCAAATCCTAACGCACCTGAGCCAGTGCAAAGGTCTAAAACCTGTGCATTTTGAATATCCCACATGAGCCAATTAAATAATGTCTCACGTACACGGTCAGGCGTTGGACGTAAACCGTCTACATTCGCAAAAGGTAAAGTACGACGCTTCCATTCCCCGCCAATGATCCGTAATTGATTTTTCATTATTCAGTGACCTCATCAGCAGGTAAAGGAGCTGTGGTTATTGATTGTGCTTGTACTGTAGATGCTGCTCCACCGCTAGGTAATTCACCCGGCTTAATACCCGCGGTCATCAGGCCGCCACTGACTTGATGATTTGCTGGACGAATCGGATTTTTCTTACGAGTAACAAGCCAGTAATCAAAAATTGGACGTGCGAGTTGAGCTGCTGAACCACCATGTTTACCATTTTCCCATACGACTGCGATTGCAATTTCTGGGTTATCTGCTGGAGCAAATCCAACAAATAGACCATGATCCCATTGTCTTGAAGAAAGTGCTGCTTCGTTATAGCGTTTTCCTTGGGCAATACTTTTAACTTGTGCCGTACCAGTTTTACCAGCAATTGAATATTGCAAACCGCCTTTAATTCCACGACCTGTACCAGATTGAATGACATCAACCATGGCATCATGCATATTCATCCAATCTTGTGCGGTTCCATTAAATTGGATTTTTCCATCTGGTGCATTATGTACAGTGAATTGTTTTGCACCTTTGGTATCTCGTAATACATGCGGTGTGACATGTGATCCTTTGTTTGCGGTAATTGCAGTTGCCATAGCGAGCTGTAATGGTGTTGCTGTAAATGCACCCTGTCCAATACTGACGGAAATTGTTTCACCTTTTAGCCATTTGCTTTTACGAGTACGCATTTTCCATTGTGGGCTTGGGTATAAGCCTGAACTTTCACTAGGTAGATCGACCCCTGTTTTCTCACCGAAACCAAATTGGCGCATCCATTCATTCATTTTTTCTATGCCCATACGATAGGACAAGATATAGAAATAAGTATCGCAAGATACGACTTGAGCTTTATGTAAGTTAACTGAACCATGTCCTGATTTTTTCCAGTCACGGAATTTATGTGAATCCCCTGGAAGAGAGAAATAGCCAGGATCAGAAATAGCGGTATTCCAATCGACGAGTCCATAGTGAATCCCTCCTAGACCGAACATTGGCTTAATCGTAGAACCCGGTGGATAAGAACCTTGAACTGCACGGTTATAAAGTGGCTGATCTAAGTTATCACGCAGAGCACTATAGTCTTTAGTGCTGATCCCCGTTACGAATAAATTGGGATTAAAACTTGGACTCGAAACTAGTGCTAAAATTTCGCCAGTGCGGGGATCTATCGCAACAATCGCACCGCGACGATCAGCTAACTGTTTAGCCGCAATGGTTTGTAAGCCATAATCTATCGATAAATAGAGATCATTACCGCGAACAGGATCTTGGCGCCCTAAGTTTCTGAGCACATTACCATGTGCATCGGCTTCGACAGATTCATAGCCCGGTGTGCCGTGCAGTAAATCCTCATAG
Source organism: Acinetobacter sp. UBA6526 (assembly GCF_002434875.1). NCBI lineage: Bacteria > Pseudomonadati > Pseudomonadota > Gammaproteobacteria > Moraxellales > Moraxellaceae > Acinetobacter > Acinetobacter sp. UBA6526. Next base: position 4,186 of record NZ_DJLC01000158.1, read on the forward strand.
CTTTTTTCTGCACCAATTTTGCCGATAAGGTTAGTTCCAGCATATAAATCCTTATCGATCTTTTTAAGTTCTTTATCGTTAATTCGACCGACATAACCGATGACATGCGCAAATAACTCACCGTGAGGGTAGTAGCGAGTCATCTGTGTTTCGATTTTAACCCCAGGAAAGGCATATTTAACTTCACTGAACTTTGCAATGTCATTTTCAGTCAGGTTGAGCTTGATCGCGATACGCTCAGTTTTTCGAGCAGTTTTAACACGGCTCTTAAAACGATCGACGTCTTCTTGTGTCAGACTTAATACTGGAATTAGACGAGAAATTGTTCCATCAATATCGGTAACATCTGCACGGCTTAATGTTGCACTAAAAACAGGATAATTATCTGCAAGTAAAATACCATTACGATCGTAAATATAACCACGGGCAGGCGGAAGAGGTTGTAAGCGAATTCTGTTCTTATCTGATGCCGTTGTAAAATCATCGTAATGAACAATCTGTAAATATGCATAACGACAGATCAATAAAAGAAGAAACGTCATCACTAGAAAAATTGCAAAAAAGATTCGACCCCTATAAATGCGCTTTTCTTGTTGCATGTTTTTTAAAGGAAAGTGCTGTTTCATACGGAGTCGACTTAAATTACAAGATTGAAAGAGGGTATGGGTGACTTATTTTAACGTAAGTTGCATGATCATACTGTAGATTTTTCAATACTTCATATAAATGAAGCTGCGACAGTTTTTGACTTTGCAGACATTAAATTTGTAGGGTCTTGTATACTAGAAGCAAAATAATTCTGTTAAAGTCACAAACGGTTTGAAATAGGATTGTCCAATACGCACTCTTAAGGAAAATGGAGAGAATAATGAGAAAACTTTACCTTTTGCTAGCGGTTTTAACATGTAATGGTTTGGTGCATGCGGATGAAAATCCATATATGCCAGAGCCAAAATTAAAAGATGCTAATGTTTCGACTTGGAATATTGGTGCAGGTTTTACAAAAAAATTACTACATGCCAATTTAGAATGGGTTAATCCTTATGGTATTGCTTATGCAAAAGCTGGTGCATTTTTAAATGATGATAATGAACCAGGTGCACAAGTTGGATTTCGTTATCCATATTATTTAACAGGCACTGATAAAAATGGTTATTACGTTGGTGTCTACGCGGGACATTTAGACAGTAAAAACTTTGGAGGTAAACAAAAAGGCAATCTCGGTGTAGGTGCTGATCTTTCTTATGTTTGGCTGAATAGCGAACGTATCAGCACATTCAGTGTAGGCGCTGGTATACGAGAAAAAATTGAAGATGGGAGTGGCAATACTGTGAAAAAATCGGAACCAGTTTTTCAGTTTTCTTACACTTTAAGTTTTGGTCTATAGGAGATATTTGCTCTTTGTCCTGTTAGCCATAATGTATTAATAATTTTGAGAGTCATGCATGTTTGATTACGTCAATGAATTGTGGCAGATTTTTTTAAATCGACCAGACCATCTGGCGGTCTTAAGTATTATTCCTGTGACAGCCTTTGTAACTTGGGCTCACGTGTGGATGGCTTTAAAAATGGTGTTTTACCCAATTAATTTTTGGGGATTCCATTTAGGACCATTACCTGTAGGTTGGCAAGGGATTGTTCCACGTAAAGCTGGACGTATTTCAGGCATCATTACTGATAATACATTAACTAAACTTGGTTCATTGCGTGAGTTCTTAGAAGCAATGGACCCAGAAGATATGGCCATGATTATTGGTGAACAAGTTGGTTTTGAACTTGAACACTTAATTGATGAAGTCATGATCGACCGTAATGCAGTGCTATGGGAAAATTTACCCTATTCGATTAAACGCCGTATTTATGCTCAAGCACATAAACAACTCCCAAATACTTTAAGAGAACTTGTGACTGAGCTGACCATGAACGTCGAGTCACTTGTTGATATGCGTGAAATGGTTGTTCGCCAAATGGAAGGTGATCGCCGTTTGATGGTGCGGATGTTCCTAAAAGTTGGACAAAAAGAAATTAACTTTATTTGGCATATCAGTGCATTGATTGGGATGTTCTTTGGTGTTTTCCAAATGATTGTTTGGTTCGTAGTGCCTTGGCATTGGACTGTTCCATTTTGGGCATCGATTTGGGGTTTCTTGACCAACTGGATTGCAATTTGGATGGTATTTAACCCAATCGAGCCGCATTATATCCGTTATCCACAAATATTCCGCTTAACTAAAGATCGTAAATTCCCTTGGATTGTACCTGTTCTAAAGATCGGTACTTACAATGTACAAGGTGCTTTTATGAAGCGTCAGGAAGAGGTTTCGGATGTATTTGCGAGTGTGGTAACAGAGGACTTGATCACATTGAAGTCGATTATGACTGAAATGATGTACGGCAGCAAAAAAGATAAAACCCGTCGTATTGTCAAGCGCCATATTAATGAAATTATGGAAACTCCACTAGTTAGAACATCATTGCAGCTATCATTGGGTCCTAGAGAATATGCTAGACTCAAGACCGACTTGATTGATCGTTCAATTGAAATTACTATGGGGCCAGTATGTGACCCAGCCTTGAATGCTAGTCGTGCGCAAAAGATCTTTCAAATGTTTAGAGACCGTATCCGTGAACTAACACCGAAAGAGTTCCAAAACCTATTACGACCAGCGTTCCAAGAAGATGAGTGGATTTTAATTGTACTGGGTGGGGTAACTGGCTTTTTTGCAGGTTTAATCCACTTATTTGTAGCTTTCTTATAATTAATTTGATGTTGGTTGGGCAATAAGTCTGTATGATATTGCTCAATTAAAGATTTATTGTTTTTAAATGAGGATGTTCTTTATGCGCATTATTTTACTCGGACCACCTGGGGCAGGCAAAGGTACTCAAGCTCAGTTGATCTGTAAGCGCTACAATATCCCACAAATTTCAACCGGTGATATGCTCCGTGCTGCAATTCGTGAAGGTACTGATCTTGGCTTAAAAGCGAAAAGCGTCATGGAGTCAGGTGGTTTAGTATCAGACGAATTAATTATCGGTTTGGTCAAAGAGCGTATTGCTCAACCAGACTGCGTAAACGGTTGTATCTTTGACGGTTTCCCTCGTACGATTCCACAAGCTGAAGCATTAGAATCAGCTGGTATTTCAATTGATCACGTGATTGAAATTGATGTTCCTGATGAAGAGATTGTTCAACGTTTGTCTGGTCGTCGTCAACATCCAGCATCTGGTCGCGTATATCACATCGTTTATAATCCACCAAAAGTGGAAGGTAAAGATGACGAGACTGGTGAAGAGCTTGTACAACGTCCTGATGATCAAGAAGAAACAATCCGTAAGCGTTTAGGTTCTTATCATAGCGAAACTGAGCAACTTGTTGGATTCTACCAAGGTCGTGCTGCTTCTGGTGAAAATGCGCCAACTTACGATAAGTTAAATGGCTTACGTGCGATTGATAAAGTTCAAAAAGATTTATTTGCAATTTTAGATAAATAATCTAAGTTGTAGATTAATAAGGAGCTCTGACAAGGGCTCTTTTTATTTTGGAGAAAGCAAATGTTAAAAGTTGTGCTGATCATCGCGGTGATTTTAAGTTTTATTTTGCTGTTATTTTTATTATACCAAAGCCAAAAAATGCTGCGTCATGTGCAAAAACAGCAAGCATTAGAAAATAAGAAGTATGGTAAAGCTCGCCAACTCCATCCTAAGTTACAACAGCAAAAAAAACCTCAGGACTAACTGAGGTTTTTTGTTTTAATCATTTTAGCTGCACCAAACTCAAAACGATCTGGCCAATTACAGACATCTGAGACAATACATTCGCCACATTTGGGTTTACGTGCGATACAGCAATAGCGCCCATGCAAGATTAGCCAATGATGTGAATCAATAATAAATTCTTTGGGAATCACTTTAACTAAACGATGTTCAACTTCGAGAACATTTTTTCCTACTGCTAAACCTGTACGATTACCAACACGGAAAATATGCGTATCAACAGCCATGGTCGGCTGACCAAATGCAGTATTGAGCACAACATTGGCAGTTTTTCGTCCCACCCCCGGCAATGCTTCAAGTTCTTTACGTGTTTCAGGCACTTGTCCTTGATACTGTTCAACCAAGATACGGCAGGTTTTAATCACATTTTCCGCTTTGGAATTATATAAGCCAATGGTTTTTATATATTCTTTTAAGCCATCTACACCCAAATTGAGAATACTTTGTGCTGTATTGGCAATTGGATAAAGTTTGTCTGTGGCTTTATTAACACTGACATCTGTCGCCTGAGCAGAAAGCATCACTGCGATGAGCAATTCAAATGGAGATGTGTAGTTTAATTCTGTTTGAGGATTTGGTCGTTGTTCACGCAACCGTTCAAAAAAGATTTGAATTTGCTTTTTGGTCATATTTTTAGTTGACATGTTAACCCTCCAGCAATTCGTTTAAGCGCTGTTGTAATTCAATCAGTTGCAGTTGTTTTTTCTCATCTGCACGTACGCTGAGCTGCTTTTCCAACTTTTTGATCTGTGTACGTAGTTTTGCTAACTCAATCGTGGTCTTCGCATCCAAAGCAGGAGTTTCAGCCACTTTTTCAGTCAAGGTAATTGCAGGGACATTATTGAGTTCTTGAGAGAATTTTGCAAAAAATGCAGCATCAATTTCAGCACGTACAATCGGGCCTTTACGATGAATTCGATATTTTTCTTCACGTTGAATATGTGCATAGTAGCGATGTCTGAGATCATCTTGTACTTTGATCCGCTGCTCGTCGTTAGCAACTGGAGCTGTATCCTCAACTAGATCAATACAGTCAACAGGACATGGTGGAATACAAAGCTCACAACCTGTGCACAGGTCGGTTAAAATGGTATGCATGAGCTTACCACTGCCAATAATTGCATCAACAGGGCAGGCACTAATACATTTAGTACAGCCAATGCATTCATCTTCACGGATTACCGCTTTCATTTGCTGCGGACGTCCATCTGATTGAATATCCCAAACACTTGGTTCAGCGATCAATATAGGTCGTTTTAAAAGTGTTGCCAATGCGTCAGCCACAGGTTGTCCACCAGGAACACATTTATTCGCTTCCTCGCCTTCAGCAATCGATTTTGCATACGGCAAGCATCCATCACGGTGCCCGCACAAACCACATTGTGTTTGCGGAAGTAATGCATCAATTTCACGAATAAGTGCGATAGAGGCGTCCATAGAACCAACAACTTGTTAAAACGACAGCGATGATGAAGAAAAAACAGCATAGGGTCAAGATAACTTTCTCAGTTGATTAGATTTCTATACAGCTTTAAGATTTCTTGATTAGAATGGAGTTGAATAATATTAAAGTGTCGTAAAGCGTATTTTTATGCCAATCGTAACAATAATTTGGGGTGTATTAGCCATACTTATAGTATGGGTGTTGTCTTATCCAAAAATAAGAAATAAACCTGTGTGGCGTGCAACTGTAACGCCATTGGCATCAATCATTGGTGGTGGTTTTCTGATCGCAGCACCTTTATTGAATGATTTAAGTGGTCATTATGCGATTTATGTCATGGTGACTTTATGCGTATTTGCGTACTCGATTGGGCAAATTATTCGTTGGAATATTCAGCACGTTGAACCTAACTTGGCTGCTCAACAAGATCGTCATTTATTGCAGATTGAGCGTTTAAGCGACATTGCGTTAACCGCAGCGTATGTACTTTCAGTCACTTATTATTTGTATTTGTTTTCATCATTTATTGTTAGAATTTTTTCCATTCAATTTTTAGGAACAACACAGATCATCACGACAGTGATTCTACTGTTAATGGCATTCTTTGGTTATTTCCGAGGATTTAAAATACTCGAAAAAATTGAGATTTTTGCTGTAAATATTAAGTTGAGCATCATTACTGTTTTTCTATGTGCTTTGTTGTTTTTTAATTTAGATCATCAAGCTCCCAGTCATGTTCCTTCAAGCTTTGATATGAAGCATATTCCAATCATTATGGGTTTACTCATTATGATTCAGGGATTTGAAACCAGTCGTTATTTAGGAAAAGAGTATTCAGCAGAAATTAGAGTGAAAAGTATGCGCAATGCTCAGTTATTGAGTACAGGCATTTATATCATTTTCATTCTATTGTTTAGTCTGGTTTTCCAATTACATCCGCTCAGTGGTGAAATCTCAGATACATCTGTGATTGATATTGCAAAGTATGTGTTTTGGGGTGCACCTATTTTCCTATTTATTGCTGCGGTAACGAGCCAACTCAGTGCTGCATTAGCAGATTTTGCTGGAAATGGGGGGGCTAGTTAATGAAGTCTCGCAACAAAGAGTATCTGTAAAAGTTGCTTATGTTTTCATTGCTGCTGCGTGCATTGTTTTAGTTTGGTCATTCGATATTTTTGAAATTATTAGCTTTGCATCTAAAGGTTTTGCACTGTATTACTTTTTTCAATGTTTGAGTTCAATGTGGGTACATTTCCGAATAGCTAAAGCTAAGTTTGTGTTTTCACTGTGCGTTGGAATCCTGTGTTTATTGGTTGTATTGTTTGGACAGCCTTTTGAAAGCTAAAGTGAGACGTAATTAAAAACAGAGACATTGTTTTGAAAATGCTAGGCAAAACTCCTCAAGCTATTGAGCCTAGAATTGTCATTCATTCATTCTTTTTTGATTAATAATAGTGCCATTTTTGGTTGTTTTTGGTGCTATTTAATAATTTTATTTGAATTTTATAGTTTTTAATTTGGTATTTATAATATAAATAATGAATATTTATTTAAATATTTTGTTGATAAATATAAATAAATTTTAAAAATTAGAAAAACTATACTCATACCTAATAGCAAAGTATCTCTAATTTGTGAGATATTCTTTTTGGTGCATTTTTAGCACCATAATGAATCATTGTGTCGGGGGTGAGTGTTGAAATACAGCAATTTAAGTGACTTCTTAGCTTATGTTGAAGCAAGAGATCCACATCAACCTGAGTTTCTACAAGCTGTTGAAGAAGTAATGACAAGCTTGTGGCCATTTATACAGAAAAATCCAAAATATGCTGAACATGGTCTTTTAGAACGACTGATTGAACCCGAACGAGTGATTCAGTTCCGCGTATCTTGGATGGATGATCGAGGGCAAGTGCATGTCAATCGTGGATTCCGCGTGCAATATAACTCAGCAATTGGCCCATATAAAGGTGGTATGCGTTTTCATCCATCTGTGAATTTATCAATTTTAAAATTTTTAGGTTTTGAACAAACCTTTAAAAATGCGTTAACTACTTTGCCTATGGGTGGTGGTAAAGGCGGTTCTGACTTTGATCCAAAGGGTAAGTCTGAAGCTGAGATCATGCGTTTTTGCCAAGCATTGATGTTCGAGTTATATCGTCATTTGGGTTCAAATACGGATATTCCAGCAGGAGATATTGGTGTTGGTGGACGCGAAGTCGGTTATATGACGGGCATGATGAAAAAACTAAGCAATGACACCTCATGCGTGTTTACTGGTAAAGGTATTTCATTTGGTGGTTCTCTTGCTCGTCCTGAAGCAACGGGTTATGGTACGGTTTATTTCGCTGAAGAAATGTTGAAAACGCGTGGTGATAATTTCGTAGGTAAAATAGTTTCAGTTTCTGGCTCAGGAAATGTGGCGCAGTTTGCAGCAGAAAAAGCGATGTTCCTTGGTGCAAAAGTAGTGACCCTCTCTGACTCAAATGGCACTGTGTATTTGAAAAATGGCTTTAGTAAAGAGCTTTTAGATGAAGTGATGGAGCTGAAAAATGTCAAACGTGGACGTATTTCAGAGTTTGCTTCGAAACACGGATTTGAATATTTCGAAGGACAAACACCGTGGCATATTCCTGTTGATATTGCTTTGCCATGTGCCACTCAGAATGAATTAAATGGTGAAGATGCAGCAGCATTACTTGCTAACGGTGTGATTTGTGTAGCTGAAGGGGCAAACATGCCATCTACACTTGAAGCCGTTGAAAAATTCGTTGAGGCGAAGATTTTATATGCACCAGGTAAAGCATCAAATGCAGGCGGTGTCGCGACATCTGGTTTAGAGATGTCTCAAAATGCGAATCGCTTAGGTTGGTCTTTCGAGCAGGTCGATGAGCGTTTGCATGCGATTATGAAAGAGATTCATCGAAACTGTGTCAAGTATGGTACGCAGGAAGATGGCACAATCAATTATGTTGATGGTGCGAACATTGCTGGTTTTGTGAAAGTTGCAGATGCGATATTGGGGCAGGGCATTTATTAAGAACCCCTCTAAAACCCTGTTTAATAAATAAGGCTTTCCATAAAAAATCCGATGCTAAAGCATCGGATTTTTTATTACTAGAATACGATTATGGTTTTTTCACAATTTCTTGTTCAACAACCATATCTAGTACATCTGCAATGCTAGATTGATCAGCAGCAGGATTCTTAATATCAAAACGTTTAACACGAACGATTACACGTTGGTTTGGATTATGTTCGAAACCTTCGATTTGGCCGTAATATAGTGACCAGTCTTTATCTGCATAAGTTTTGATGCCTTTTTCATCATATTTTACTTCACGTACTTGCATACAAGTTTGTGGAGCGACACCTACACACGATTTTGTTTCTGGTGCGATTTCCAAGAAAACAGTTTTACCTTCAGATTGGTATTTAGTTTCGGGGGTCATTTTACCAACAAAAGTATATTTTTGACCTTTTGCATCCGTCAGTGTCATGCTTGGTGCGTGTAAATCAGTTGTATTCACTTCAAAAGGAATCTTGCCTTTTGTTAATAATTGACCAGCAAATTGCTCTTGTTTCATTAATGCAGGATCACATGCCATTAATGTTGATGCGCCATCACCAGTAATGATTTGACCATTTTCAACTTTCCAAGAGGTATTAAGGCGGTTACAACCTGTATCTACAGAAAGACGGTCATTTTCCAAGAAATTCAATACGATTGGACGTTTTGTCTCAGCTGGCTGATACGACCAAGTGTAATTTGTTAATACATTATTACTTTCCACTTTAGTACCTGCAAATACGTATTTTTGACCTTTGCTATCAGTTACAGTCAAGATCGCTTCACCATTTAAAGTGCTGATTGCAAACGGTACTTTTTTCTCGCTGAAAATATCAGAAGATAAGCGTTCTTGTTGCATTAAGTCATCTGCACAAGCCATCATTGTCGATACAAGTGGCGAAACAACAATGCTGTTGCCTTCAACTTTCCACGTACCACCTTGATTATTACAGCCAGTTTGGATTGAAAGTTTTTGATCTTGGCTAAAAGATAACACTAAAGGTTTAGATGCTTTAGAACCTTGATATGTCCAATTATATTCAGTTAAGTTTTTCACAGCATTCGTGTTAATTTGATTAATTACGTTATCACTAACGTTTTGTACTGTTTGACAAGCCATTAATGAAAGCGGAAGCAAAGCGAGAACTAAATATTTAATTTTCATATTTAAAAAACAACAGTTAAAAATAAACAGTAGTAAGCTTAAATCATTCTTAAAAAAAGAAAATGCAATCCATTTATGGATTAAGTGTGTTAAATGTATTTATTTGTAAGTTTAAGATAAATAAAGGAGATTTGTAGGTTTGCTCTATTTAAAGCAAACCTAGTTTAGATTGGTTGATAAAATACTCAATTTAATCGAAACGATAAATATCCATACCCAAAGAACCCATCGAAAAGCTGCTATGTACGATACTGAATCGAACACCTGTCCCCATAGCAAAGAACAATGGCGCAAAGTGTTCAAGCGTTGGATGATTGCGTTGAACATAGGGCAGCTCTGGCCAATTAAGTACTGCATCATAATCTTGATGGCTGAGTTTACTCACCACAGTATTACGGAAATTACTTGCCCAAAAAGGAACGTCTGCATCTGCATGCCATGAGAGTTCTGCTAAGTTGTGTGTGATACTGCCTGAACCAATTAATAGAATTTGTTGTTCTCTTAATGGTGATAATACTTGCCCAATTTTGTAAATCTCGTCTGCCGTCATTTTGATTGGAAGAGAGATTTCAATGACAGGAATATCTGCATCAGGGTACATATGCAGTAATGGCATCCATACACCATGATCGCGTGGTCGTGTGCTGTTAGCATGTGCAGCAATACCAGCATCAGCAAATAAACTCAGTATTTCTTCTGCCAAAGTCGGTGAACCAGCCGCAGGATAACGAATTTCATATAATTCAGGCGGGAAGCCACGGAAATCATGCCACGTTTGTGGTCTGGAAGAAGTACTGACTTCCAATGCCTGACTTTCCCAATGTGCTGACATCACAATAATGGCTTGGGGTTTTGGTAGGTTGATGCTTAATCGATATAAAGCAGGGCCTACTTGTTCTGGGTCAAGTGCAAGCATGGGTGAACCATGAGAAATAAATAATCCGGGTAAAGTCTGGAAATTCATAAATAAGCACCTGATTGGAATTACAGCACTATCGTGACAAAATCAGCGGGAGAATGACAGCCGTTAAACTTCAACAGATTGTTCTATAATCGGAACAATTTGGTTTAAGTTATGCACGGTGATAAGGGTGATTGTGGTTAATGCTCATTGCCCGATAAAGTTGCTCAATCAACAAAATACGCACCATTGGGTGAGGCATGGTTAGTTTTGATAAAGACCAATGCCAAGCCGCAGCTTTACGAACGGCATCTGAATGACCATCAGGTCCGCCGATTGCAAGCGCAACGTCATTGCCTTCAAGCATCCATTGTTTCATAGTGTCGGCGAGTTTTTCCGTACTCAGCTCGCGTCCACCGACTTCAAGTGCAATGAGTGTTTCATTAGGTTTCAGTGCATTTAAGATACTTTCACCTTCGATTTGGCAGTATTTTAAAATATCTGCTTCAGAATCATTTTTACCTCGTTTAGCCATCGGTAATTCAATGACCTGAGTTTGCACAAATGGTTGGATGCGTTTGAAGTAGTCTTCAAACCCAGTGAGTACCCATGCAGGCATTTTTTGACCAATGGTGAGAATTCGAATTTTCATAAAAAAAGTAATGTGGAAAATATAGAGACATTATAAACATTCAACTTGTTACATGGCGGTTTAATTGAATGTTTACTTGTCATAAAAACTTCAGAATGATGGTTTATGCTTCTACATAAAAAACGCAGCTCAAAATGTGTATGAGCTGCGATTAAAGTGTTATCCGTCTGGAGTTCAGATAACACTAAAATTAGTTTAAGAGTCAGAATTTAGCCTTTCTTTTTATTGACTCTATTTTATTATGCAATAAATTGATCATTTTTCAACCTGATTATGTAACAAAAAAAGAGAGCCTAAGCTCTCTTCTTTATATGGTACTTATTTTTAGTGACGTGCTGCTTTTGCATCCTCTACTGGTTTTACAATAGGTGTTTTTGGCAAAGGCTTTGGCGTGTCTGTTAATGCTAAAGGTAAGATTTCATCAATGCTTTTCACCGCTTTGATTTCTAAGCCTTCTTTGACATTGTCAGGAATTTCAGCCAAATCACGTACGTTATCTTGTGGGATAAATACGAGCTTAATACCACCACGGTGTGCTGCAAGAAGTTTCTCTTTTAAGCCACCGATGCGCATTGCACGACCACCAAGACTTGTTTCACCTGTCATTGCAATATCTGGACGAATTGGAATGCCAGTAAATGCTGATACAAGGGCAGTGGTCAGAGCTAAACCAGCAGATGGACCATCTTTTGGTGTCGCACCTTCAGGTAAATGCACATGTACATCGGTCTCATCAAAACGAGAAGCCTCGATGCCTAGATCATCAGCGCGGGTACGTACCACAGTCATTGCAGCAGTAATTGATTCTTTCATTACATCACCGAGAGAACCCGTCGTAATGAATTTACCTTTACCTTTTACCGCAGCAACTTCAATCGTAAGTAATTCACCACCGACCGAAGTCCAAGCTAAACCATTTACACGACCAACTTGTGCTTCATCTTCTGCCATACCAAAGTCAAACTTATGTGGACCTAGGTATTCAGGAAGATTTGCAGAAGTCACATCAACTTGTAAGTTTTTAGACTTCTTGCTCACCGCTTCTTTAACTACTTTACGTGCAATTTTCGATACTTCACGCTCTAGGCTACGAACACCTGCTTCGCGTGTATAACGTTGTACGATGTCACGAATTGCTTCTTCATGAACAGTCAATTCTTTGGCACGTAGACCATTATTCTTGATTGCTTTTGGAACAAGATAGCGCTCAGCAATATTTACTTTTTCATCTTCGGTATAACCTGGTAGACGAATCACTTCCATACGGTCCAATAAAGCTTCAGGAATATTCATACTGTTTGCAGTACAGATGAACATCACTTCTGACAAATCAAGATCAAGGTCTAAATAGTGATCATTGAATTTATTGTTCTGTGATGGATCGAGCACTTCAAGTAATGCAGAAGCAGGATCACCACGGTAGTCTTGCGCCATCTTGTCGATTTCGTCGAGTAAGAACAGTGGGTTCTTTACACCAACTTTTGTCAAAGATTGCACAATTTTACCCGGCATCGCACCGATATAGGTACGACGATGACCACGGATTTCAGCTTCATCACGGACACCACCGAGTGCCATTCGAACAAACTCACGACCTGTTGCTTTGGCAACTGACTCACCAAGCGATGTTTTACCCACACCTGGAGGACCAACTAAGCAAAGGATAGGGCCTTTCAGTTTCTTCACGCGAGACTGAACTGCAAGATATTCAACAATACGATCTTTAACGTCATCTAAGCCGTAATGATCCGTATCTAGAATTTCTTGAGCTTTCGCCAAGTTGATACTAACTTTGCTCGCCTTATTCCAAGGAGTATCTAGAATGACTTCTAAATAGTTACGAACAACAGCAGCCTCACTTGAAGCGGGTTGCATCGCTTTGAGCTTACGGAATTCAGCATCAGCTTTTTTGCGTACATGCTCAGGGAGATCAGCTTCTGCAAGACGTTTTTCAATCTCAGCTACATCATCCTCAGCACCGCCATTCATATCGGAAAGTTCACGTTGAATGACTTTCATTTTTTCATTTAGAAAGTATTCACGTTGGTTCTTTTCCATTTGACGTTTTACGCTGTCGTGTAACGTTTGTTCAATTTGCTGCTCAGCAGATTGATTCATCAAATAATTCATCAACTCTTGTAGATGAGCTTCAAATTCGTCGTGTTCTAAAAACTTTTGTTTCACTTCAATATTTAAAGGCACACGAGTCGCCACGAAGAACATAAGTTGTAATAAGTCTTCGATTTTATTTGCAGCTGCAACAAGTTCACGCGCATTACGTAATTTTGCTTCTGCATATTGAGCAAATAGAGTACGTAATTCATTTAAGCGAGTCTCTTGTGCTTCTTTATCCAATGGAACATTCATTGGGCTTAAATGATGCTCAGCTGTCAGATATTCTTCGCCATCGATAATGCGCTCTAATTTAGAACGGTGTAAGCCTTCGATCAGCACTTTAATACAGTTTTCATCATTTTCATGATTCACAACTTGTACGATTTTAGCCACGGTTCCATATTGATAGAGATTATCGTGATCAATTTCTTCTGTAAGCGAATCTTTTTGCGCAACTACAAATACTAAATTGTCACTGTTACGAGCCACATCCACTGCATTGATCGATTTTTCACGACCCACGAATAGCGCGATTTGCATGTGTGGATACACCACAACATCACGTAACGCTAATAGTGGTAATACACTTGGAACCTGCGGCTCTAAGCTTGTTTCATTATTCATAATATATTCAGACATGGGCACTCCTAATGAGTGACAACGGTGTTGCCATGTTTTTTATAGTGATGTGCATTTCAAAAATTACAAGGGTTTTACAAGAGAAATTATAAAAAAAAGACTAAATTGGTCGACTTTCGCCTACAAATTCATAGAAATTAGAGACTAAGATTTGAAGTAATAAATTTTTTCAGGTGTCAGTAAAGCATTTAATGGTTGATCCCATTTTTGCCTGAATAATGGTTCATTGAGATATTGAAATGAATGCGCGAGACCCAGTCGAAAAGGCTGATGTGGTGCTGTTGCCAAAGTACGATCATAAAAGCCACCTCCCATACCGACTCTTGTTCCGAAATAATCACATGCTAATAACGGCATCACCAGTAAATCTAATTTAGATACATGCTGTCCGCGCGTTGCCATAGGCTCTTTCATACCAAGAGGATGGTGAGAGAAACGCTTATTGAGATATTGATTTGCACTGATTTTTACCCAAACAAGGTTTTGGTTCATCGAGCAAATCATCGGTAAATATACTTGCTTCTTTTGTTTAAAGCAGAGCTCAATTATTTTTCGTGTATGTACTTCACCGAAAGCGTGTAAATACAATCCGATTTTTTTAGATGATTTAAATTGAGGACAGTATCTCAATTGATTTAATACTTGTTGTTCGATTTGTTTATGTTGAATAGGGCTAATTAGTTTTCTTTTTAATCGAAGTTGTTTTCTTAGTAATTTTAAACTGCTGTTCATACGGGTTCAAACATCATTTACTCCTCTAAATCATACTCGATTTGTTCCAAAATATTTAAAACAAAATGATGATTTTTATGTGTGGAATTAATCTTTTGGTTTGTGATGTTTTGTTAATTTATTTTACCATTTGGTTTATTTAATATTTTGTTTTATAAGTAAAAATTATTAATTTATTAGAGTTATTATTCTATTTGTTGTGTCATTCATGAAATAAAAACAAAAGAAAACAATTTGAAACATTTTGGTTTTTTATTAATTTAAATCAATGATTTATATTTTTATTTATTTTTAGAATATGAGAAATGTGTCTCACATTTAAATTATATACATTTGTATATTCTTTACCAGATTACTCGGTTTGATTAGCATCCGCCGCTCTTTTTTTAGCGGCGACACTAAAAATGCAGTTTCGCATTTTTAGACCATCAATAACTGTAGTAATTATCTGAGAATTTTTATGAATAAAGTATATAAAGTGGTTTGGAATGCTTCTCTTGGAGCGTGGGTTGCAACTTCTGAACTTGCAAAAAGTAAAACAAAAACCAAATCAAAAATTCTCAATTTATCAGCTGCGGTTTTGGTTGGTGCAATTAGTTTTTCTCCTACTGCATTTGCTGCTACAAATATTGGAGGCGGCTCAGGTTCAGGAACATCAATTTCTGGAGACAGATGTGGTGAGGGTACAGCGAATACTTCTGGTAGCA
>NZ_DJLC01000162.1:0-16969 GCF_002434875.1 Acinetobacter sp. UBA6526
AAGCTGCTCAAGTTCTTGGTATTGCTTTGGCAATTAAGATGATTGCTTATATCGGTGTAGCACCTATAGCATCAGCATTTGCAGAGCGCTTACCAAGAAAACAGGTATTGGTTGGATTAGATATTATCCGAGCATTAACAGCTTTGTGCCTACCATTTGTGACACAAATCTGGCAAATCTATATTCTCATTTTTATTCTGCAATCTGCATCTGCTGCATTTACGCCAACATTTCAGGCAATGATTCCAGATGTTCTGCCTGAAGAAAAAGACTATACCAATGCTTTGTCATTGTCTCGTTTAGCCTATGATTTGGAAAATATTATCAGTCCAATGCTGGCAGGTTTCTTACTCACTGTCATGAGCTACCATAATCTGTTTTTAGGAACAGTATTAGGTTTTATCGGTTCTGCTTTGTTTGTGGTAAGTGCAAAATTACCAGTTTCCAAAGTATCTGAATTTAGAGGTGTTTATAGTCGTATAAAGCAGGGAGCTAAAATTTATTTTAATACGCCAAGACTTAAGGCGTTGCTTGCTCTAAATCTAGCAATTGCTTCGGCGAGTGCGGTTGTGATTGTAAATACTGTTGTACTGGTTCAATCGACATTTAAACTTACAGAAAGTGCAACGACATGGGCATTTGGTTTATTTGGTCTTGGATCAATGTTATCTGCTTTTGTTTTGCCAAAGATATTGGATAAATTTCCTGATCGCTCTGTTATGTTGACTGGAACTACAATTCTTGTCATTGGATTATTCAGTGGTTCTTTGATTGCATCTTATAATGGTTTGTTAGCACTTTGGTTTGTCCTTGGTATTGGGTATTCAGTTTCACAAACACCTACAGGTCGCTTGATTCGCAAGTCTGCATCAAGTGAGAATAGAACATCTTTGTTTGCTGCCCAATTTGCTTTCTCTCATGCTTGTTGGCTGATTACTTATCCATTGGTTGGATGGCTAAGTACCAACATCGGCACTTTACAGACTTTTATTCCTATGGCACTTATTGCCGTTGTTGCTCTCATTCTAGCATTACGCTTATGGACAACTAAAGATGATGAGGTTTTGGTACATAGCCATGATGATTTACCCGCAGACCATGAACATGTGATTCAGCATCAAATCAATGGTGTGCATGTGCATGAATACGTGATTGATGACTACCATCAAAAATGGCCTAAATAATTCTTTTCGACTAATGGTTTAGAAGTGCATCGTTTATTTGTTGTACAATTTTAAACTTGTTTTATCGTTCAATAAAAAAGGAAACAATATGAAAAAACTAATCTTGGTATGTTTAATGGGGCTTGCGGTAACAAATGCTTTTGCTCATTCAGGCGGTACTGATTCTTCAGGATGTCACACGAATAGTAAAACAGGGGATCGTCACTGCCACTAATAATAAAAGTGAGTAGAACAAAATGTTCTACTCACTTTGAATAACGATCTAATAATAATAAGTATTTTTGCATTTCTTCTTCATCAAAATTTTGCTCTCCTTTAAGTACATGTTCTCTTAAATGTTGCTCAAGCAGTTGCTGCATTAACCCATTAACAGCCCCTTTAATTGCTGCAACTTGTTGTAAAACATCAAGGCAGGAGCTTTCTGGTATCAAAAGTGACTTTTCTACAGATGCAACTTGTCCTTGAATTCGTTTGATGCGATTAAAAATTTTTTTATCTTGATGCAAATGAGACATGATTTTTCCTTAAAAAAATATATACTGGGGGGAGTATCTTGGAAAGATAAAATTTATGCAACTTCATAGTAACTTGGATCGCTATCATTCCCATCAATTTGATGAGGGAAATCCCTTAGCTCAAAAAAAGATTCTTATCGCTACGATCTTAACAGCGATAATGATGGTACTAGAAATTTTTGGTGGTTGGATTTTTAATTCAATGGCACTGCTTGCAGATGGTTGGCATATGAGTTCGCATATGTTAGCTCTAGGCTTGGCATATTTTGCGTATCGAATGGCTCGTCATTATGCCCATGACAGAAGATTTAGCTTTGGTACTTGGAAAATTGAAATTTTAGCAGGCTATAGCAGCGCTATTCTTTTAATGGTAGTCGCGATATTAATGGGAATTCAGTCGATTGATCGTTTAATGAACCCTGTAAATATTCACTATAATGAAGCGATTCCTATTGCTATTGTTGGTTTATTAGTAAATTTAGTGTGTGCATGGTTATTGCACGATGGCGGAGACCATCACCATCATCATGGACATGACGACCATCACCATCATCATGGACATGACGACCACCACCATGATCATCACGATTTAAATCAAAAAGCAGCTTTTATTCATGTGGTTGCTGATGCTGTTACTTCGGTTCTTGCAATTGTGGCACTTATTGCTGGTAAATATTTTGGTTGGAATTTCTTGGATGCTTTATTGGGTGTTGTTGGAGCAATTCTTGTTGCAAAATGGTCATGGGGGCTATTGAGTGAGACAGGGAAAACCTTGTTAGATGCTGAAATGTCACATCCAGTTGTTGATGAAATTAAAGAAGTTATTGATCAGTTTACTCAAGTTAAAATAACGGACTTACACGTATGGAAAGTTGGAAAAGGAAAGTTTTCCTGCATCTTAGCCCTTGAGAGTACCGGTGCTGATTTAACACCAGATGCTGTAAAAAAAGCACTTTCTATTCATGAAGAAATTGTTCATGCAAGTGTCGAAATACATTTTATTTAATGCATATTTTTTCTGATTGAGTGGAGCTTATAGCTCCACTCAATTTTTATCCGCCAATGTATAACATTAAACCGCAAAGTGCAGAAGCAAAAATCACATACATGACTTTCACTTCAAAATGGAACAAGGCGATGAATGCTGCAATTGCAATGAATGCGGCTTCATAGTTGAAAGGTTGGTTGAATCCATTAGGCCATAAAACATGATAGCTGAAGAAAAGCGCTAAGTTTAGTATTACGCCGACAACAGCAGCAGTGATTGCTGTTAAAGGAGCGGTAAATTTTAATTCATTGTGAGTTGACTCAATAATTGGAGCACCAGCTAAAATAAAAATGAATGAAAAAAGGAATGTAAACCAAGTGACGATTACTGCACCAATCGCACCCGCTAAAAATAAGTGCTCGCTACCTAATAATGCATGATTAAAGCCACCTAAGAAGCCTACGAATGCAACAACCATGATCAGAGGACCAGGAGTACTTTCGCCAAGAGCTAAGCCGTCAATCATTTGTGTTGGGCCTAACCAACCATAAAAGTTTACAGCACCTTGATATACATAAGGTAATACTGCATAAGCTCCACCAAATGTTAGCAGTGCCGCTTTAGTAAAAAACCAAGCCATTTGAGTATAAGCATGATCCCAACCAAGCGTTAAAACCAAACTGATAATTGGGGCAAGCCATAGGATTGCTCCAATCAAAAGTATCTTAGCTAAATGTTTCCAATTAAATATGGCATGTTCTGGGGTCGGTGTATCATCATCAATTAATGCGGGACCATAATCTTTTTTACCTTGTTGGTGTGAACCTCCACCTGAAAAAATGCTTGGATATTTTTTACTTGCCAAGTATCCAATGATTGCAGCGGTTAGAACAATTAAGGGAAACGGAAGGTTAAAGAAAAAGATAGCAACGAATGCAAGTGCAGCAATTGCCCATAAAAATTTATTCTTTAATGATCGGCTGCCAATTCGGTAAGTTGCATGAAAGACGATAGCAACTACAGCAGGTTTAATTCCATAAAAGAGCCCAGCAATAATAGGAACATCACCAAACTTTACATAGACCCATGAGAGTGCGATTAGGATAAATAAAGAGGGTAAAACGAACAAGACACCTGCAACAATACCACCTATAGTCCTATGCATTAACCAACCTATGTAAGTTGCTAATTGTTGTGCTTCAGGTCCGGGTAATAACATGCAATAGTTGAGAGCATGTAAAAAACGTTTTTCAGAGATCCAGCGTTTTTGTTCAACGAGTTCTTGGTGCATGACAGCGATTTGTCCCGCTGGTCCACCAAAACTAATAAACCCCAATTTAAGCCAAAATAAGAAAGCTTGCCAAAAATGAACTGGCTGTGCTGGCTCTTCAGGTGCAGCGGCTTGTTCTTGTTCCATGATTATTCTCTTGATAGGTTGGCATATAAGCCATCAAAAATGTGATTTGATAAGGCAAATAGGTGATCATCATCACTTATCTGGCTTCTAATTCCTTGAATAACTTTTTCAATACCGATCGCTTCGGGAGGCTCAATTCCCCCTACATCTAGGTAATGAACAATTTCAGCGATTTTCTTTAATGCGGGTGTTTCTAGATCAAAACTATGTAAAAGAACTTCGAAGGTCACCCAATGATTGATATGGCTGAATGTTGCACCATCAAAATCGAATCCAAATGCTTCTTTTGGGCAGTCACTTGGTGTTTCTAACCAAATGAATGTTGGTGAGGTATCAATAAATGTCTTTATTAGCCATGCGGAGGCTAGACGATCAATCCAAGGTCTTTTACGTGTTGCCCAAATTCTATTTTGATAACTAGCTTTATCTAGAAGTTGAATATGAGCTTGTATTGCTTGAGGCTCATTCACTTCACCAAGACGTGCAATTGAAAGTTCTAATGAAGATAGCTCATTTAAAACCTGTGTTTGAGTCTCATCGGGGTAGTAGTCAATTTCTACAAGCGCATCAATATTTTTTCTTAATTTACGGACTTGCTTGAGCAGCTCTTTTTTTTCATCTTTAGTCTGTTTATCTCTCAACTCAGAGAGTTGTTTATAGAGGGCATAGTATTCTTCTTCTCGATTGAAGAAAGGAGCTAATTCAAGGTTTATAGGTTGGTCTGCGTGAAATACATAAGCAGTCCCTTGTTCTGAGATAACATCATTAGCAATAGGATCAAACTTTTCACTATGGGAAATAGGGAGTAAGTAGACTCCGTCTCTTAGAATTGCTGCACCACTTGCTTTGAGAGATCGCCAGACTCTCATACGAGTGGTTGTGTTCTGCGTAGGCAATGAGGATATGAGTAAGGATATTTTCATGTAATATACTCAACTTATTTGTTTAATATATTACATTATTATTGTTGTGGTACAAATATGAAGAACTGATTTCTTATATCAGAATAGATATTAAGATGAATGTAAAACTGAAGTTTCTCTAGGGCACAAGATGATTTGACAATGTTTGTGTTAAAGAGGCATAAATTGCTTAAATGTGAAAGTTTTGAAAAAGTACTCTTTAAAAAAAAGAGAACTTTTAACGTTCTCTTTTACATGAAATATTAGTCCAAAATTGTTAACTGGCTTCGGCGTCGTAGTGCTTCTAAATTTTGATATTTATTTACGAGATTAAAGGTAAGATTGTTAACCTCGTCTAGGTGCAGACATAGATCATTTGTTAACTTCGATAGATCAAAGTTTTCTTGAGCTAAAACTTGAAAGACCTTATCGAGTAAAAGAGAAGACTCATGGGCGATTGGATTAGGTTCATTATTTCGTCCTCGTTGTGCTAATTGTTTATAAATACTTGTGGCATTCCAATCAGTAATAATACCTAATTTACTACAACGATATGTTAAGGCAGCAGCAGAAACTTGCCATATCTCTTTTTTGGACAGAATACTTTTTAATGATGGGATTCTTAGCGGATCTGCTAGCAGGCTTCTACGTGGCATTAAAAAGGCGGAAGCAAAAGCATTTGCTTCTTGTTCTACGTGGATACCTTCAATTATTCCATGTTTGTGCATAACTAAATGACCTAGTTCATGGGCTAAGTCGAATCGACATCTTTCAGCAGTTCTGGATGTATTTAGAAAAATAAATGGGCGACCACTTGTCCATCTACAGCATGCATCAACATCTTGAGCTTCATCTGTAAGAGAAAAAACTCGAATACCTTTAGACTCTAAAAGTGCAATTAAATTGGGAATAGGCTGTTCTCCTAGTCCCCAGGCTTTTCTTACGGTATCGGCACATGCTTCAGGATAAGAGTATTCAAGATAATAATTACCCTCATCCTCATTAGCTTCGTCTAATAATTCAATTGTATCCGTGGAAAAGTCGCTTCTTAATTCATGTAAATCAGGTACATTGGGAAGTGGCAACTCAAAGTTCTGATCAATCCAGTCACTGATCATTTCAGCTAAGATAGTTTGGCTGATTGCCATATCTCTTTTTTTAGCTGTCATTTTAGATAGTGCTCTAAAACTAACAGATTCGACATGAATTTTTTCTACGTCATTTCCATAAAAGAAGCTGAGAGGAAAATCGAGAATCTCAGCTGCTTTTTCTAAAATTCTTTCATCAATTTCTTGGTTGTTATACCAGTTTGAAACAGTTCTATCAGTTACGTTTAATTGATGAGCCAAATCTCTCTTGGTCAAACCACGACGTTGACGAGCGAGATCGAAACGACCCATATTGAACATAATATTGTCTCTTAAGCATTTTTGCGTCTGATTTCAAAATCAATCGACGGGGGAGTTGGTACAGGGGAAAGAATACTATCAAATTCAGACTCAGGATCGAAACTAATTTCTTTTAAAATAATTCTTTCATGGTACTCAGCAAAGAATTTACCATTGTCTGTGAGTTTTGAAGGGCAAGATAGCTCGCTTCTAATTATTTTATTTTTATAATCAATGTAGTACATCAAAACCCAGCACCAAGTGTCTACAACTGCTTGTTCAGTTAACATGTCACCATGTAATTGGGCATTCGCTATTTTAGCAAACATACTTCCTTTTGGATTTCTATTTCTAGCAACCTTTTCAATCTTTAGGGATTCTGTATTTGAAGGAGTTTGTCCCTTTAATCCAACACATGTATTTCCCGCCATAAAGCTAATTAAAATCCCTCGTTTCTCATTACGGACCCATTCAGAGTTCCCTTGGGTGTATTTTGAATAACCTTTGGTTAATAGTCGTTCTCTTAAAAAAGCGGTTCCTTCAGCAAAATGCCTATAGCCACCATAAATTTTAGGGTGATTACTTGTTGTCTCATTACGTGCTGTAAAACCATCTTCTATGATTCCAAGTAAAACCTTCGAGTCAAAATCAAAAACTTCTTTTAATCTATTTTGGGCATCAAGTGGATCATCAATTGTTAGGTATAATGGCTGCATAAAATTGGCTCTATTAGCTTATCATTTATTCAGCATACATATTTTTAGGTAAAAAAAATAGAAATATTCATAGTTTTTGGTTAAAAAAATAGAAATTAAATTGTTTCAAGATTTATAAGAAACAATAATATCGACTGATAGGTATATTCGTAGGATTTAGGTAGAATTGTGGATAATTCATGAGTTGTTAACATCTTACGAGGTTTTTTTTTAACAAAAGACTATTTTTTTTAATTATTATTAATAAGTTTCTACACCAATTTTACACCTTAAATTTTTTTTACTTTAATATATTATTGATTTTATTTTGTATTTTAAATATTTCTCTCCAATCCATCATCGGTGCAACGGATATTCTAGGATGTATTTCTTTGATTACATTATTTTGAATATCAGACATTTGAACACCAATAGAATCAATAAGAGAGGAGAGTCAGACCTGTATATTACCCATCAACTTTATGTGCTGAATATATGAGCTCGAAGAACATTTCTCATACATCAATTCAAGTGACTGCGATAAATCAGAAAATTCTGAAAACAGATTAAAAAAGCAGGAGCTGAATTATACTGGAATGCTAGAATTTAGCAAAAATTTCAATACTGGCATGAATATTGAATAGATTAATATTTGCTCAAATTTGCATTTCGATCCATTACATAAAATTACACAAATTATATAACATTGATTTTTATAGTTAAATTTAGTTATTTAATATAATAATAGTTTCAATTCAAACTATTTCACCTCAATCAATTTGAAGAAAAAATATTCGCTCCCTATAATGATTTTCACTCATGGGATCAGGAAGAAAAGTATTTGGCTTAGATATTCAGAGCGATAAATAGCGTGGTAATTTTCCATTAAAATACAGACAACATCATGTACAACGTACTAAAATAGTGTGTTTAGCTTTTTTTGTGCGTGATTGAGATGGATGATGCTGTACGTGTTTTGCAAAGTGTTCGGCGGATAGAACAATGTGTGGAGCTTTATTCCAAACGATTGTCTCAACTTCACCATATCACCACACCACAATTAGTTGCTCTGATGACGATTGCAAAAATTGGGCCTTGCAGTATGTCTGCGATAGGGAAAGCAATTTTTGTAAGTCCAAGTACGGTTGTTGGGATCGTTGATCGCCTAGAAGAAAAAGGGTTGGTATTGCGTATGAGGGATACACAAGACCGTCGACATGTACGTGTCAGCCTGACTTCAAAAGGTGAGCAATTACTCGATCAATCACCATCTGCATTACCAGAAGGTTTTTCACTGGCTTTACAAGCATTAACCAATGATGAGCGCCAAAGTCTCGTTATTTCGTTAGAGCAGTTTGCCCAGTTATTAGAGGCAAAAGTTCCAAATTAAAGCCAGTAAAAAGCAAGATAATACAGATAAAGATGTGATTAATTTCTAACAGCCCAAAAGCTTTTCTGATACCACACTTAACTTGAGTATGCCGAGTATGGAAATACAAAAGGAGATAGCGTGGAAGCTTTATCAAGACAGTCGATACGTTCGACCAAACAATCAATTATTCATCAATTGAATCAATACAATGTGCGCAACTTTCAACCACAAGATGTGCGTGAAGTTCATGCCTTGATTCAATCTTGTCCATCTTTGGATTTAAATTCACTCTACGCTTATGCTTTACTTGCTGAGCATCATACGGACACTTGTTTTGTTGCTTATGATCATAAGGGACAAATTTGTGGTGCTGTCACGGGATATATTTGCCCTGAAGAGCCAGATACTTACTTCTTGTGGCAGATTGCGGTCTCGCCCACAGTACAAGGAAAAGGCATAGGCTCCTTACTCCTTGATAATGTTAGAGAACAATGCCTAGAACCCCGCCAATTAAAACGATTAAAAACAACAATTTCACCAAGCAACAAAGCCTCTCAAAATCTTTTCCGCAGTTTCGCTTCCCGTTTTGATGTTGATTGTAAAGTCAGTCCATTTTTATCAAAACAGGCGTTGCAACCCTTAGAACCAGAACCTTTTGAAACACAACATGAACCTGAAGATCTCTACACATTGGGGCGTTGGGATTGGAATTGATCAACCTTTAAAACGTTGATCTTGTTGTTTTACATTCACTCGGAGTGATTCATGAATATTTTCAGCCGATTAGAGTCTGAAGTACGCGGCTATATCCATTCTTTTCCTACAGTATTTAAAACTGCAAAAAATGCAGTTTTAGTGGACGAGAAAAATAAGCACTACATCGACTTTTTGGCGGGTGCAGGCACATTAAACTATGGACATAACAATCCAGTCTTAAAGCAAGCTGCGATTGACTATCTGATGCAAGATGGGATTGTGCATGGTTTGGATATGGCAACGTCTGCAAAGAAAGCGTTTATTGAGACTTTTGAGCAATACATTTTAAAGCCAAGAGCTTTGGATTATAAGTTGCAATTTACTGGTCCAACAGGGACTAATGCAGTTGAAGCTGCGATTAAACTCGCACGTAACGTGACCAAGCGACACAATATTATTGCTTTCACCAATGGCTTTCATGGTGTCAGCTTAGGTGCACTTTCACTTACAGGAAACCAGAAGTTCCGTGAAGCAGCTGGTGTTGAGTTAGGTAATGTTCATCATGCTGCTTATGCAGGCTATTTTGGTGATGACGTTGATACCATTGCGATGCTCGACAAACTGCTCACAGATCGAAGCAGTGGTGTGGATTTACCTGCTGCGATTATTGTGGAATGCGTGCAAGGTGAAGGTGGTCTAAATACAGCAAGTATGCAATGGCTTAAAAAACTTTCGACCTTGTGTAAGCAGCACAAAATATTATTAATTGTGGATGATATTCAAGCAGGATGTGGTCGTTCTGGAAGTTTCTTTAGTTTTGAAAAAGCTGAGATTTACCCTGATATTGTGACTTTATCTAAATCACTGTCAGGCTTTGGTTTGCCGATGTCTTTGGTGCTATTTAAGCCATCTTTAGATATTTGGAAATCGGGACAACATAACGGAACTTTCCGCGGTAATAATCTAGCATTTGTCACTGCAACAACAGCCATTCAAAAATTCTGGGCAGATCAAAAGTTCCAAACAGAATTGGGGCAAAAGTCTGAGCTGGTGAGCAGCCGTCTAAGACACATCGTGCAAAAATTTCCTGAAGCTGAGCTGACACATCGTGGTCGTGGGTTGATGCAAGGCGTTGCCTTTAAAAATCCTGATTTGGCTGATGAGGTGACAACACAAGCGTTCAATCTAGGCTTAGTGATTGAAACCTCAGGTAGTCGTGGCGAAGTGGTGAAATTGCTTCCACCATTGACCATTGAAAATGAGACCTTAGAAAAAGGGATCGACCTGCTAACTCAGGCGATTGAGCAAGTTGTGCAAGATGATGCTCACGCTAAAACTTTGAGTACTCAAAGCAAATCTATGAATAAATTACAAGGAGCTGTTTCATGATCGTACGTCAACTACAAGATATCTTAAATACTGAGCGTGATGTGCAAACAGAAACTTGGGCAAGCCGCCGTCTACTGTTACAAGAAGATGGCATGGGCTTTTCTATGCATGAAACAACGATTTTTGCGGGTACACAAACGCATATTTGGTACAAAAATCATTTGGAAGCGGTGTATTGCGTACAAGGTGAGGGTGAGGTCGAACTGATCCCTTCTGGTGAAGTCTACAAAATTACACCGGGAACATTGTATGCCTTGAACAAAAATGACAATCACTATTTACGTGCAAAAACGGATTTAGTGTTGGTGTGTACCTTTAATCCTGCATTGGTTGGAACGGAAGTTCACGACAAAGATGGTGTTTATGCAACACCTGAACAAATGATGAAACAAGTGGAGGAGGAGGCTTAATCATGCAAATGAGTAATCCTTATCTAACTCGACGAAATGATTCGGCTGCAATTGTGGCGCGTGTTGATCCTGTGGTTTATGAAGAAAGTATCACACAAGGTGTATCCGAGCAGCAAAAGCAAGACTATGCCAAAAATGGTTTCTTACAGATAGATCACTTGTTTAGTGCAGAAGAAGTGAAATATTTGCTCGATGAATTGCATCAAATGCGGCAAGATTTTGCGGTGCAGCAACGTCCAGAAGCTATTATCGAAAGAGAAAGCCAAGAAGTACGTTCAATCTTTAACGTACATCGTTTGAATGAGGTATTTAAAAACTTAGTTTCAGATGAACGTGTACTGAATGTTGCACGATCATTGCTTGGTAGCGAAGTTTATGTGCATCAGTCTCGTATCAACTATAAGCCGGGTCTGCACGGCAAAGAGTTCTTTTGGCATTCTGACTTTGAAACTTGGCATAGTGAAGATGGTATGCCAAGAATGCGCGCGTTGAGTTGTTCGATTTTATTGACAGATAATAGCGAACATAATGGGCCGTTATTGGTGATCCCGGGATCGCACAAGCATTATATTTCTTGCCAAGGTGAAACACCTGATGAGCACTATAAAAAGTCTTTGAAGAAGCAAGAATATGGTGTGCCAGATGGCAGTTTATTAGAGTATCTGGCTGATATGGGGGGTATTCACTCTTGCACAGGATTAGCTGGAAGCGTTGTGTTCTTCGATTGCAACCTTATGCATGGTTCAAATAGCAATATTACGCCATTCTCTCGGAGCAATATTTTCTTTGTCTACAATAGTATCGACAATCAATTGCAACAACCTTTAGGCGGTATTAAGCCTCGACCTGAGTTTATTGCAGCCAGAGAAGATATAGACGCTATTCAACCCAAAAACTTAGAACTTTAAGTCAAAAAAGCCAAGTCTCAGGACTTGGCTTTTTATTTACTCGGTGATGGCTTTCGGCACACTGAAATAACTATCTAAAAAGCTAAATAGCATACAAGCAAACACAAGGCTAATCCCTGCTAGGCATGTCATGCTCCAACCACCGTGATTCCAAGCAAAAATACCTAAAGCAGAACCGCATGCACCACCTGTGAAATAGGCTGTCATATAAATGGCATTGATACGTGATTTGGCATCAGGACGTAAACGGAAAATAATACTTTGGTTACTGGTATGCACCAGTGCTAATGCTAATTGAATCAGTGCAAAACCAAGAATATAACTGATAAGGAATGTTTGACCGTAGTAGAAAAAGATCCAACTCAAAATAAATAATCCGCAACCGATCCAAGTTAAATGTTTGGTATAACCTTGGTCTGCATATTTACCAATATATTGAGTTGAAAGCGCACCAAAAATACCGACTAAAGTCACCATACCAATCAACAAATCAGGTAGGTGATGTGCCGAACTCAGTAATAAAGCAATTGTAGAATATAAAATGCTGACTGCTGCAAAAGCGAATCCACCTGCAAGTGCACGTAACATTAGGCACTTTTCTTGTTTCAATAGCTGAGCCATAGAAACAAACACTTGACCATAGTTTAGCTTCATGCGCATTACATAAGGAAGGCGGCTTTTCAGTGCATAGGCCAAAATCAACATGAGTATTCCACTCACCACATAAATGACTTTCCAGTGAAATAAATTCGAGAACAGTCCTGCCAGACTTGTAGAAAGTAAAATACCGACCAGTAAGCCACTCATGAGAAAGCCAACCACTTCACCTGTTTTTTCGGGTTGTACAGTAATGGTTGCAAGTGGGATAAGCACCTGTGCTGCAACAGAAAATAATCCTGCCATAACTGTACCAACCCACAGCATTGGAAGATTCACAGAGAATGCACTAATGAATAGACCAACTGCACACAAAGCCATAAGCAATGGAATAAATTTGGTTTTATTCACCACATCACCCATCGGCACGATAAATAATAGTCCGAGTGCATAGGAGACTTGTGCAAAAGTCACGGTGAGAGCTGCTTGACCTTCGGTCACAGAAAAAAACTGTTGGATTGAGTGAATCAAAGGTTGACTATAATAGTTGGCGCCAGCACATAAACCACATGCTGCCGCCATAAACCAAAGCAAGGCTTTATTTTGACTAATATCTTCAGGAGCAGACATAAATTTTCTCTGTAGTTGGTTTATGCGGTGTATGCGGTTGCTTCGATTTCAATCAGCATGCCATTTAAGGCCAAACGTGAGACAGGAATGAGCGTGCAAACAGGGAAGGCATGATGTTTCCACAAGCTCTGCATGACTTGAATCAATATCTGATGTTTTTCAGGATTATGATCAACAATTAAAATGCGTAAAACGGCAATATCTGTATATTGTGCTTGAACTGAGCTGAGCGCATGTTGAATATTATAAAAGACTTGTTGTACCTGTTGGTCAAAATTTTCAGAAAGAACACCATTTTTATTTTCACCGCCTTGACCTGCAATATGAATGATGCGTTGATTGGGGTGTATAACTGCAATATGGCTATAACCGTTGCTACGTGGATCATAGAGTTCACTTGGATTTGTGATTTTAAATGCTTGATTCATAGCTCTACATCATTTTGAAATCTGAGTTATGTTAGTATCAAAGCTCAAGTTAACTAGAGGTCAAGCATATTTTGAAAAAAGAACATCCGCAGGCTTGGCTGACGATTGGTGAACTTGCAAAACGTAGCGGCGTCAGTGTACCGACAATTCGTTTTTATGAAGAAAAGCAATTGATTTGGGGGATACGAACAGCTGGCAATCAGCGTCGCTATCAACGAGCGATGCTGAGACGAATCGCAATTGTGAAAGCAGCACAGCAGGTTGGTATTAGTCTACAGCAGATAAAAACCACGTTTAGTTCATTACCTAAACAGCAGGTTGCGACGAAAAAAGACTGGCAGCAGATGTCGCTGCAATGGCAGGGACAACTTGATCAACAGATTATGATGTTGTTACAACTTCGCCAGCAGCTCGATCAATGTATTGGATGTGGGTGTCTTTCTTTAGATCAATGTCCACTAAGAAATCCTGATGACTGTTTAGCAGAGGAGGCAATGGGAGCACATTTTCAAGAAATTTTATTTATGCTCAATCAAAAGAAAGAAGAAGTTGAATAGAGAATAAAAAATACGCACCAATATTGTGCATTTATCTTGATTTTGTTGGACGAAATCATACAAATATCACTTGAAAAAATGCCATTTTAAGTTTTTACATTTCTTTTTACTTTTTATTTGGATTCGACTGAAAGTATGGGCAAAGATAACTCTACCTTAAATAGTAGCTCGATTTATTAATAAGAAATGCTCAGCTCTATGTCGCCGAAAAGACCAATAAAAGTTCAAATAAGCCAATCCCTCCTAACAACTGCATGATTATGATGCGAAATCAGCCCTTGAATCTGTTGAGATGCAAACGATCAGCTAAAGACAAATAGATGGATTTGGTTTGAAAGTGTCTTCAATACAGATGAAATAAAGGTTTATTTAATAAATCTCACTTGGATCTTTCTTGCTAGAAAGAAAAGAGTAGAACGATGCATGGATCGATATCGAGCATGATCAGAATTTCATATTAAGACAATATGAATGAATTGGTTTTGCTGATCAAAAGGCAAACCTGCGGATCATACAAGTTTGAATAAGAAAAGTGAATCATCAGTTCAAAATATAGGTATTTATTAAATAAATATTGGGTGGAATTTTAAAAAAGTTCCATTAGAATCCAAATTTCTACAAAGAATACTCCTGGGGGAAACATTGCGAGTCGCGATGTTTACTTAAGAACAACTAGCTTGAGGAACGCTCATGCAGATCGGAATCCCAACCGAAACTGTCGCAGGTGAAAGCCGCGTAGCTGCTACACCAGAGACAGTTAAAAAGTTGATTAACGCAGGTCATAGCGTTGTCATTGAACGTGGTGCTGGTGTTAAAGCTGCGTATATTGACAGTGCTTATGAACAAGTTGGCGCAACCATTACGGACGATGCATATACAGGTAGCCAAATTATTTTGAAAGTACGCGCTCCTAAAGGCGAAGAAATTCAAAAGCTTGCGGCGAATACTACTGTAGTAGCAATGTTTGACCCTTACCGCAATTCAGAATTAGACCAATTCGCTGCTCAGCAAGTGAATGCTTTTGCTTTGGAATTACTTCCTCGTACGCTTTCACGCGCACAAAACATGGACGTACTTTCATCTCAAGCAAACTTGGCAGGTTATAAATCTGTATTGCTTGCTGCGGCTGAATATCAACGTATGTTCCCAATGTTAATGACGGCTGCGGGTACTGTAAAACCTGCACGTGTTGTGATCATGGGTGTTGGTGTTGCTGGTCTGCAAGCAATTGCAACAGCAAAACGCCTTGGTGCGGTTGTTGAAGCAACTGACTTACGTCCAACAGCGAAAGAGCAGGTTGAATCTTTAGGTGGCAAATGGTTAGACGTGCCAATGTCCGATGAAGAGAAGCAACGTGCTGCCGAAGCTGCGAAAAGCGGATATGGTTGGCAGCCAGGTGAGCAATACATCAAAGATCAAGCTGCGATTGTAGATAAAGCGGTATCAAATGCAGATATCGTGATCACGACTGCATTGATTCCAGGTCGTAATGCGCCACGTTTAATCAAAGCTGAAACTGTTGCCAAGATGAAACCAGGTTCAGTCATTTTAGATATGGCAGTTGAAACTGGCGGTAACGTTGAAGGCTCTAAAGAAGGCGAGACCGTTACAACTGAAAATGGCGTGAAGATTTTGGGTATTCCAAACATTCCAGGCACAGTTGCAACTGAAGCATCTGCATTGTACGCACGTAACGTATTTAACTTTGTTGAGACATTATTCGACAAAGAAAAAGGTTTTGTACTCAATCAAGAAGATGAAATCCAAAAAGCGTTACTCGTGACTCATGGCGGTCAAGTACTGCTCAAGCGCGGTTAAGGAGAGTTCTCATGGTTGAAACGATTACAATTTTCGTCCTTGCCATCTTCGTAGGTTATTACGTTGTTTGGGGTGTAACACCTGCATTGCATACGCCATTAATGGCGGTTACGAATGCATTGTCTTCAATCATTATCGTTGGAGCAATGATTCAAACTGTAGGTATGCCTGCGATTGGTGTTGATGCAAACGTTGCTTTCCAAAGCGTAAACGTTGTTAGCATTTTGGGTGCAGTTGCTGTGTTCTTGGCAAGTATCAACATTTTTGGTGGCTT
This sequence comes from Acinetobacter sp. UBA6526, assembly GCF_002434875.1. Taxonomy (NCBI): domain Bacteria; kingdom Pseudomonadati; phylum Pseudomonadota; class Gammaproteobacteria; order Moraxellales; family Moraxellaceae; genus Acinetobacter; species Acinetobacter sp. UBA6526. The sequence continues at coordinate 16,169 of NZ_DJLC01000162.1, forward strand.
TGCTGTAACTGCTCGTATGCTTGAAATGTTCAAGCCGAAGCAAAAGAAAAAAGAGGGCTAATTGATGGAATTTATTCGAGACTATGCGGATTGGTTCTACCTTGTTGGTGCAGTCCTCTTTATCTTAACGTTGCGTGGTTTGTCAGGTCCTAAGACTGCGATTCAAGGTAACCGTTACGGTATGATCGCAATGACTATTGCGGTAATCACGACATTCTTCGTTGCAGAACATCCTGTTGTTTGGATGATCGTTGGTGCGATGGTGTTGGGTGGTATTGTTGGTATCGCTCGTGCGAGAACGGTTCCAATGACGCAAATGCCTGAAACAGTTGCGTTGATGCACTCATTAGTTGGTTTGGCTGCGGTATTGATCGCGATTGCTGCAATTCTGCATAACAACCAATTAACAGTATTGTTTGAACAAAACGAAGCTGCTTTAAGTGCTGCTGGTGTTCAGCATGCTCACATGAGTGCGGTTCATTTATTTGAATTGTTTGTCGGCTGTTTCGTTGGTGCGATTACCTTTACAGCATCTGTATTTGCTTACGGTAAACTTGCTGCGAAAAAATGGGCAAAAACGATTTCTGGTGCATGGGTTAAACCTGTTCAAGCAACGATTTTCATCGCAATGCTTGCATGTGGTTTCTACTTCTTCACTACTGGTAACATGACTGCATTCTGGGCAATGACAGCGCTTGCACTTGCATTCGGTTGGGTTTGGATTGCACCAGTAGGTGGTGGTGATATGCCAGTTGTGGTATCGCTTCTTAACTCATTCTCTGGTTGGGCTGCGGCAGGTAT
>NZ_DJLC01000219.1:0-7858 GCF_002434875.1 Acinetobacter sp. UBA6526
ATGACGTAATGCTGAATTATCAAACCACATCATTCCATGATGCGTTGTACTTAAGACGACTTTTGGGCTTAAAACCTGCCCCTGAGTTTGCAGCTTGGTTAGAACAACAAGGAATTTTTAAACAGCATCATGCGCAAATTTGTTGGTCTGATCATATGCCAGAAAAATTTTCACGATTACTGATGAATTAGGAGAATGTCGATGAAACTTGATCGTGATATTCAATATCCTGCACATCTACATCAAGATCAGTGGGAAAAACTGAAACAATTTACAGATGCTCGAATTGCGCTTGGTCGTGCAGGTTGCAGCATCCCAACTCAAGCGCTACTTGAGTTTCAACTTTCGCATGCGCAAGCTCAAGATGCGGTCTATCAGAGCCTGAATACAGCCTATTTAACCGAGCAATTAAAAGATCACTCACTACAAAGCTTTCATGTAAACAGCAATTCAGAAGATAAAGAAACATATCTAAAACGACCAGACTTAGGACGACAACTTTCAGAGCACTCAAAACAAATACTTATTGAGCAATCTATTGATTCACAACCCTATGATGTTTGTATTGTTGTCGGTGATGGACTATCTGCACGTGCGATAGAGGCAAATGCAATCCCCTTTATTTTGTCTCTAAACAAATATATTCAGCAAGAAGGTTGGAGTCTTGCACCAATTGTTTTAGCAACAGGTAGCCGAGTTGCATTAGGTGATGATGTTGCTCAGATTTTCAAAGGATCCATGTTGGTTATGCTAATTGGAGAACGCCCGGGTCTAAGCTCACCAGATAGCATGGGAATTTACTATACATGGCATGCCCGCACAGGATGTCTCGATTCAGCACGCAATTGTATTTCAAATGTTCGTCCAGCAGGCTTGAGCATTCCAATCGCTACGCAAAGGCTGATGAATTTAATGAAGGAATCAAAACGACTTGGCTTATCAGGCGTGGACTTAAAAGATGAGCATCAATTCCCAGAGTTTCAACATATAGATCAACCTAAGCTCCTTTTCTAATACCATATTTTTAGAAGTAGAATACGATGACACCTTTTCCAATTTTATCTACTGAAAGACTATTACTACGTGAAATTGTGATGGATGATGTTCCTCAACTTTTTGAAATTTATTCAAATGCCGAGGCAATGCGTTGGTTTGGTGCAGACCCTATTCGATCCATATCAGAAGCTCAAAAATATGTTCAAATTTTTGCAGACTGGAGAACACACCAGAACCCTGCAACTCGCTGGGGTATACAAACCCAAGAAAGTGATCAATTGATTGGAACCTGTGGCTTATTCAAATGGGAGCCTGATTGGAAGAAATGTAGAATTGGTTATGAACTCTCATCCTCTGCTTGGGGTCATGGATACATGACGGAAGCATTAAAGACCATGATTGCTTGGGGTTTTGCACACATGAAACTCAATCGAATTGAAGCATTTATCCATCCTAAGAATTATCCATCACTTCGCTTAGCTGAAAATTTAGCTTTTAAATATGAAGGTCATCACAGAGAAGCAGGTTATTGGTCAAATCAGTTTCATGATTTGCTACACTATGGCTTACTTCGATCTGATTGGGACAGTCATTCAGATTAATTGCCTTACAAGTAGTCCCCAAATACACCTGACATAAGAAATATTTCTATGAACTTGAATACATCATTTCCTAAAACAATCTATGCAATCCAACATTTAGCATTCGAAGACTTAGGTTCATTAGAAGACATATTTTATCAGCTCGGTTTCCGTGTTCGTTATTTTGAAGCTGGCGTTGATGATCTCGGTCCAGCGCTTAATTATGAAGGTCTCACAATTATTCTAGGTGGTCCAATTGGAGTCTATGAAACAGAAGACTACCCATTCTTAATTGACGAAATCTCTGGTTTAAGACAACGCTTAAAAGACGATAAGCCAACGATTGGTATTTGTCTTGGTGCTCAATTAATTGCACATGCGCTAGGAGCAAACGTTTATGCAGGTGAACAAAAAGAAATAGGATGGAGTGAATTAGAAATCAAAAATGTAGAACAAAATATTTTATCGCCACTTAAAGATACAAAAGTATTGCATTGGCATGGAGATACTTTTGATTTACCAGAGAATGCGACCTTACTCGCAAGTTCTGCAATGTATCCAAATCAAGCCTTTTCCATTGGAAAAAATATTTTAGCACTACAATTTCATTTAGAAATTCTTGAAGAAAGCTTCGAAAAATGGCTAATTGGGCATACTTGTGAAATACGTAATGCTCAGCTATCAGTTCAACAATTGAGGAGTGATAATCGCAAATACGCCAAACGGTTAGAGGATATGACTTCTCATATCATGAACAGTTTTATATCGCGTACTATGTAGAAATAGTAATAAATATCTTGTTTTTTTCGAGGTGAATTTACACTTTTATAAATAAGAATAGTTATTAATATTAACAAATTATTTAATGCAATTCTTGAGTTACAATAGTGAGAATATTGCAAACACAACCAATATCGTTACAATATTTAATGAAATGTAAATAAAATTTTGCATTTATCGAATATTTTTTTTGTGGTATAGGAATGAACATCTTAAAATTTATCAAAAGTTTCAACACTGTTAATACTTATCTTGGTTTAGCTGTTTTATTATTAGTTACCTTAATTGTTTATTTCTATCATATCAATCCAAGTTAATAATATTCTTTATTATTCAATAAGCTTTGAAATAATAAAAAAGGGAGCATTTAATGCTCCCTTTTTTATTTACTTCTTGTCGATTTTAAAACTATCTTTTAAATCTAAAATACGATTAAACACAGGTTTCTCTGGATTGTGATCATGTTGATCCGCTACAAAGTAACCTTCACGTTCAAATTGGAAACGATCTTCTGGTTTTGCTTGTGCCAAAGCAGGTTCAATCACCGCTTGAACCACTTTTAATGATTCAGGATTTAGGTGCGCTAAGAAATCATCATCTGCATCTGGCGCAGCTTCAGTAAATAAACGATCATAAATACGAACTTCAGCAGGCACACCTTTGCTCGCAGAGACCCAATGAATCACGCCCTTAACCTTACGTCCTTCAGGGTTTTTACCTAAAGTTTCAGGATCAATTGAACATTTTAGTTCAATGATTTCACCACTTGCATCTTTAATCACTTCATCACATTTGATCACATAAGCATGGCGTAAACGCACCTCACCTTCTGGTATTAAACGCTTAAAGCCTTTTGGCGGTATTTCTTCAAAATCTTTACGATCAATATAAATTTCACGTGTTAATGGAATAACACGCTCGCCCATATCAACATTCGGATGACGTTTATGCGTTAAATCTAATTCTTCTGGTAAATTAGTTAACGTTACTTTCAATGGATCAAGCACCGCCATACCACGAGCTGCTGCATTTTCTAAAGACTGACGAATACAGAACTCAAGCATCGCTACATCAACAATACCATCCGTTTTTGATACGCCAACACGCTTACAGAAATCACGTAAACCTTCAGGTGTGAAACCACGACGTCGCATCCCAACGACAGTTGGCATACGTGGGTCATCCCACCCTTGTACATAATTACCTTCAACCAGTTTACGTAATTTACGTTTAGAGGTGATCGTATAATCCACATTTAAACGAGAAGATTCATACTGACGCGGTACAGCCTGAGAATGAACTTTTTCTACAATCCAATCATAGAATGGACGGTGGTCTTGGAATTCTAAAGTACAGAGTGAATGAGTAATACCCTCAATCGCGTCAGATAATGGATGAGCATAGTCATACATTGGATAAATTTTCCATTTATCGCCTGTTTGGTGATGTTCTGAATGAAGCACACGATAAAGAATAGGGTCACGCATGTGTACATTCGGACTCGCCATATCAATCTTGGCACGTAGTACAGCACCGCCTTCTTTGATTTCACCATTACGCATTTGTTCAAAGCGCGCAAGATTCTCTTCAACAGAAGCATCGCGATAAGGTGAGTTTTTACCCGGCTCAACGAAATTACCGCGATTCAGCTTAATTTCTTCTGGAGTTTGCAAATCAACATAAGCATCACCTTGTTCAATCAACTGAACAGCCCATGCATAAAGTTGATCAAAATAACCTGAGGCATAACGAGGCTCGCCATTCCAGTTAAAACCTAACCATTTCACATCGTTGGCAATACCATCAACATATTCTTGTTCTTCAGCATCTGGGTTGGTATCGTCAAAACGTAAGTTACATAACCCATCAAATTCTTCAGCAATACCAAAGTTCAAACAAATTGCTTTTACATGACCAATATGTAAATAACCATTTGGCTCAGGAGGGAAACGTGTAACAACTTTTTGCGTACGTCCATCTTTTAAATCATCAGTAATCACTTGACGTACAAAATCTAAGCCTACCTGTTGTTCTTGCTGCTCAGCATCGACAGTGGCTTGGGTGTTCGGTGCCGGGGTCTTTGGCAGTTCTGAAACAACATCATTTGGCTTCATAGGGAGTAAATCACTTCTTACTGTTAAAAAATAGGACATAAAAACGCAATCTTTGCTTTTTCTCAAAGATTTTAACGTTTTTTACTTGCCTTGTAGTTTACAGTTTGCTTATGCTTCTCTCAACCAAAAACCCATGGTCACAAGACCATGTTTAGGAGATTAATGTAATGAGTTTTCCTCAAGTCGAATTAAATACCAACAAAGGTCGTATTGTTCTTGAGCTTAACGCTGAAAAAGCACCAAAAACGGTTGCAAATTTCTTAGAATATGTACGTGACGGTTTCTATGACGGCGTAATTTTCCACCGTGTGATTGATGGTTTTATGATCCAAGGCGGTGGCATGGATGAAAACTTTAAAGAAAAAGCAACGCGTGACTCAATCGAAAACGAAGCTGACAATGGCTTAAGCAACGATGAAGGTACAATCACAATGGCGCGTACACAAGCACCTCACTCTGCTTCTGCTCAGTTCTTTATTAACGTGAAAAACAACTCTTTCTTAAACCACACTGGTAAAACAGCTCAAGGCTGGGGTTATGCAGTATTTGGTAAAGTTGTTGAAGGTATGGACATTGTAGGTGAGATCAAAGGCGTTCGTACTGGTAACCGTGGTTATCACGCTGATGTTCCTTTAGAAAACGTTGTGATTGAATCTGCTAAAATTATCTCTGAATAATAATCCCTCCTAACCTCCCTATAAAGGGAGGAAAGACCCTCTTTAAGAAAGAGGGATTTAGGGAGATTTAAAAAGGATAAAAGTGTGACCTACCTGTTTATTTCAGATTTACACTTGTCACCTGATCACCCTCGACTCGTTCGAGGGTTTTTGGCTTTATTGCAACAATATCAAGATAAAAACACCCAGCTTTATATTTTAGGTGATTGGTTTAATGCATGGATTGGTGATGACTATACAGCTCCATGGTTAGATGAAATCATTCAAGCATTACAAAGTTTCACCAATTACGGGAATCAAGTTTACTTCCAAGTTGGTAATCGTGATTTCGCTTTGGGACAAAAATTCTTAAATAAATTTAATGGTATTCTATTACCAGACGTTTATACACTTGACATTCACCATAAAAAATTTCGTCTTGAACATGGTGATGCGCTCTGTACTGATGATGTGGCATATCAGCGTTTCCGTAAAGTGATTCGTAATCCAGTTTTGTTGGGTTTCATAAAGCGCACACCACTTAGTTTTCGACAAAAACTAGCCAATGGTTTTCGCAAAAAAAGTAGCCAAACCAAGCAGCTGAAAAGTTATGACATCATGGATGTGAATGCTCATGCAGTAGAGTGCTTGATCGATCAAGTTGATTATTTAATTCACGGTCATACTCACCGTCCAGAAATCCACCAAGTTGATAATAAGCAACGTATTGTCTTAGGAGATTGGCGTGCTGATTCAGCGTGGATTTTAGAAATCAATCCACTAGAAAATTATCATTTAGATTTTAAACAGTGGCACTATTAAGAAAATTTTATTCTGCAATTTAATACATCACTTTTATTCAAGTCAGCTAAAACTTTGCACATACGACTTAAATCTATATAGAAATCACATTTCACTACTTTCAGTGAAATATAGATCAAGTAAAATAAATTAAATTTTTAAATTGAGTTAATTTCTGATGGATACTTTAGCTACAGCAAAAACACGTTATGCGACAAAAGCTTATGACACAGAGAAAAAGATTCCAAAAGAACAATTTGAAAAGCTACTTGAAATTTTGTGCTTTAGCCTTTCTTCGGTAAATATTCAACCATGGCATTTTTTAGTTGCAGAATCTGATGAAGCCAAACAGCGCATTGCTTCAGGACTCACGGGTAAATATATTTACAATGCAGCCAAAGTCTTGAACTCATCACACACCATCATCTTTTGTACTCGTACAGATATTACACCAGAATATTTAGAACAATTATTACAACAAGATGATGTAAGTGGACGATTTAAAGATGAAACAGCTAAACAAGGTCAACAAGATACTCGTTCTGGCTATGTCGAATTCTATCGCAATGAACTCAAAAATCTTTCAGCATGGATGGAAAACCAAACCTATCTTGCACTTGGTCAATTGCTTTTTGCAGCAGGATTAGAAAGTATTGATGCGACACCAATGGAAGGTTTTGATCGCGATACAATCAATAAAGAATTTGGATTGACAGAAAAAGGTTTAAAAGCCTCAGTGATTGTTGCATTAGGCTATCGCAGTGATAGCGATTTTAATGCCAAACTACCTAAATCACGCTTAGCAGATGACGTAGTGTTTACTCGTTTATAATGAATCAGAACAAGGGAGTTATTCATTTTACTCCCTTATTTTTATTACATCATAGCTTTGGCTAAACATAATACTGCAATCACGCCACAAACTAATCCAATCCATGTATATGCTTTTATTCGCTCTTTGAACAATACAACTCCACTCAATACACCTAAAACAACAACGAGAATATTCATTCCAGCAAAGACAATCGCAGGCGTTTCTTTAAAAATCATATGTGCTTTAACATATAAAGCGATATTGGCAAAATTTAATATTCCCAAAAATAAACCTGTAAAAATGTTTTTAGGCTGCCAGTTCGCTTGTGTAATCGCAATATAAGCAATCGATAAAATGAAGGCAGCAATAAATGTTAAATTCAACGTGACTGCAAACTGCAAACCCAGACTACTACTATATTTAAGTAGTACATCTACTGCCGCATAACCCGCCCATACACTGAATAGAAACAAAGCTGACTTTAAGCTTAATCCTTTATTGGCCTGTTCTGTTGCCTGCCCAACAATAATTGCCAATATTGCAAGCACACCAAGAACAACACCTATTAATTTTAATTGGCTAAATTGTTCACCAAAAATAAAATACGCTGCTAATAAGGAAAGAATAACCGCTAGACGTTGAGCAATTTCTGTTTTAAGAATACCCGCGAATTGTAATGATTTGGCTAAACATAGAAAAATACTTGGCAGCAATATTGCCAAAGTGAATATGAGCCACCACGGTGTATTTTGAATTGAAACATGTGTGAGATCTGTCTTAAACCAGTAAAAACATAAAATACTTGCGCTTAGATAATTCCAAGCAATCATTTGAAAGACATCAAACCCTTTGGTCTTTAGATATTTCAATAAAATTGAGACTAGAACGCTACAACATGCTGCCGCAATAATCATTTCCATAGTATTTATTCTTACTTTTTAAACATAAAAAAATGCCAGTCTATAATTAGACTGGCATTTTTAAAGATCATCAATCAATTAACGATTATTTTCGTCTTCTTGACCATCTTCAAATTTAGTTTCGCCGTCGAAGCCGCCTTGACCACCAAAGCCGCCTTGACCACCAAAGCCGCCTTGACCACCGAAGCCACCTTGA
>NZ_DJLC01000039.1:0-5097 GCF_002434875.1 Acinetobacter sp. UBA6526
AGAATTTAATCATCAAGTAGCTAGAAACGATGAAACAGGTGATGAGTATCGTTGGGACCCGAATGCAATACCATCCGCAAAATGGGTGCCGACAGGGAAAAATTACCTAAATGATGCGAAAGCTTATGCTGATGAAAACGGCATGTTTAAACCAAAAACTTACGCATCCGCTGTAGACTTCAACACATTAACGACTTACGGAACGCATACTTTATTAAATGGAACAGTCTGGAATGACAGTACCAATCGCCCTGAACAAACTGCACAGTGGGGGCATGTCTTAGTTTTCCCAACAACAGCCAATGTGATTACCCAAGTTGCAATTATGGGAAATGTCACAAAAACTTTTGCCATGCGACTGCGTACTGACACTGGTGTTTGGCAGTCGTGGGGATATTTTCACTCGTTTGATAAAGTTCTAGAGCTTCTTAAAGCTGATATTGTTAATGTAATGAGCGCACAAAGAACATCTTCAACTATTAATCAACTTAATCCTGTAAAAGTTTTAACAAATTATGAAGTGAGATCAGATGGTACGCTATCAAATACAGCTAACGCAGTATCATCCGATCTAATTTACTGTTTCAATAAGGACAGTATTTACGTCAGTGGATTACAAGCAAACAACGCAGCAACACGCTACTATCGTTTTTTAAATCAAAACGGTTTGCTCATTAGTGGAGGTGGAATAGCATCTGGAAGCAATGAGGGGTACATTCCTGTACCATCTGGCGCTTATTCTTTCCAAATAACATTAAAATCTAGTAACAACTTAAATGCACTAGATGCCTCTATTGCACAAGTTGAATTTGGCACAACCAAAACTCCTTACATTGGTTATGATTACGGTGCTATATCGCACATTAATGGAATCGCACTTGCTGATACGCAATTTTCTCTGAATAGCGCGGCAGCAGGAAAAAACTTATTTGATAAATCAACTGCGCTAAACGGTTACGAGGTTTATAGCGATGGGCGAGTATTGGTACAAGCAAGTTCTATCACATCTGCGCCAATTATTGTTTCAGGTTTGTCTAATATTACAATTTCAGGGTTGGTTCAAAATCCTGAGCTTGTGCGATACGGAGCGTTTAAAGATTCAAGTGGAGTTGTTTTATCTGTTGTTCAGATCCCGAAAACTGCTACATCAGCAACATTTACAATCCCTGCAAATGCAGTAACTTTTCAATTTAGTATTAAACAACGTTCAGCATCTACGCCTGACTTAAATGTAATTCAAGTTGAAAGCGGAACTAACGTTACTTCGTATACTGCTTTCATACGTGGGATTAGTGCAATCAATGGTCTGCAAATTGTATCCAGAAATAGTGGTGGTTCATCTGGAGGGTTGATATCCCGCGCATTTGGAGCAATAGGGTATTTTGCTGGTGATTCTCGTGTGCAGACATCAAATGTTGATGTTGGTGACTATAGCAGTGCATCTTACGTTAGCAATTATCCTAAATTCATAAAAGATACGCTGAAGCTGTCTGGCTTCATGAATTTAGCAAAAAGCGGAGCATCATTTGCTGAGACTACATCAGCACAGCTTCCTTTTCAAAAGATGAGACATCAGGTTCAAACTGCTATTGATATTGGGGGAAATCCAACATTTTTCATGCTTGATGCAGGGACTAACGACATGAATTGGTATAGATCAAACCAAGCGTTACAAGTTCCTATAGATACATTGGGAAGTTATGAAACTGCGATGAGTAAAGATATTGCTGATTTAGATTTTTCAAAAACAGCCGAAGCTATGCGGTGGTGTCTTTTTAAAATCAGGGAAGCATTCCCAAATGCAGTGTGTTTTTATGCTACACAGACTCAACGCGCTGATACCGATCCCGTTTATCAGGAAATTTCGAATAATGTGATGGTGAAATTAGCAAAACGCTATGGCTTCACAGTAATTGATGGGTTGTATGGGTTTGAAATAATCAAAGACTTTGAAGTTTGGGAAGCAAGTGGTAGGTATTTATCAGATGGACTTCATCCGAATTTAACAGGTCAACAAGTCATGTGTAATTTCTATTCAAGTCAAATCATTCAACGCATGACTTATTAACACAAAACAATAGAGCGCAAGCCTTAGCACTAACTAGGGCTTTTTTATTATCTGGAGAAATGAAAAATGTCGGAAAACTCTGCTTTAGAAGCGAGTGCAGTAGCTATAAGTCAAAAGGTTACACCATTGACAGGTATTGGTTCATTTTTGGGATTCGCAGCAAAAATCGATGTAATTGCATGGGGTGGTTTGATTATTGCGGTGATTGGTTTGGTTATTCAATTTTACTTTGCATTTCAAAGAAATCGGCGAGAAAAAATAGAGCATGAAATGCGGAAAGCAGAATATGAACTACGTTTAAAAAATTTAAAAGGTGAGTGCGATGTCAAGCAAAACTAAGATTTCAGTAGTCTTTCTTGCAGCTTCGGCTGCTTTTTTTACGCTTATAAAAAATGATGAGGGCTTTACAGCAAAACCTGTAGTCCCAGTTAAAGGCGATCGACCGACGCAAGGACATGGGTCCACGTTTAAGCCTGATGGCACTCCAGTCAAAATGAATGATCCACCCATTACACGCGCTACTGCTGATAAATGGCTTCGCAATGATGTTTCTAAACGTGAAGTCGCGTTTAAAAAGTCATTACAGGGTGTGAAGTTATCACAAGCTGAATACGATCTGTATTTAGACTTTTCTTATCAATACGGCACACCTACTTTCGCCAAATCATCAATGCTGCGTTATTTAAAAGCAGGCAAGTACAAAGCAGCTTGTGACTCATTGTTGAAGTACAAGTACGTAGCAAAGCGCGATTGTAGCATTCGAAAAAATAACTGCTTTGGCGTGTGGACACGTCAAGTTGAGCGTCATAAAAAATGTCTGGAGGCTCAATGATGGGGTTCATATTTGCGGCAAAATTTTGGCGAGAAATCATTATTTGTTTTCTCGCTTTTTTATTGCTCATTACATTGATGCTACTGAACGTAAAAACTGGAAAGCTAAAAGATGCTGAAGCGAAATGTCAGCAACGCATACAGGCAATAGAGCAAGCACAGTACAAAGCATTGAATGAAGCAAATGCTAAAGCAAACAAAGCGAGTGCAGACTATGAAAAAATCAAAGCAGAGCAACGAGAAAAAGTCGAAACCGTTACGCGTACAGTGCAAAAGATCGTTGAGCGTCCTATTTATCTCAATCGCTGTATTGATGATGATGGGTTGTCAGAAATCAACAGTCTTATCAAAGCCAGTGATTCCAGCTAACTTATTGCAACCATGTCCGGCTTTAAATCAAATAGATAGTGGCACTGGTAAAGAGATTCTGCTGTGGGCTGTCGATACTGTAGCTAAGTACAATGAATGTGATGCGAAACATGCAGCACTGGTGAAGGCCCTCAATTAAAACTCTATTAGTGTTTGCTTGCAGTGTGTTCAACATTAGCAAGCATCACTCTCTCTTAATTTCCACGTCTTTCAACTTCCTTCCTCGCGTCACCAAAAATCTGTCAACCTCTCTTTTCTCCAAAAACTTTATCGCATTTTCTTTGTCATCTAAAAATACATGCTGCTGAGTTACCATCGCATCAATATCTGAATAGTCTTGATATTCTTCATGTGTCGTTGTTTGAATATGCAGATAGAGATTGCCTTTCTTTATGTAGAAGTAGCGCATTATTTCCCCCAGCTATCAACAATATCAGCCCAGTCTTGCATCATTGTTTTTCGTTCATCTAAGTAACTCGCATGATTATATGTACCACGAACCACGTTTTTATCAACATGTGCAAGTTGTATTTCAACATGATCAGATGGATAGCCAAGGCCATGAAGCATAGTTGAAGCTGTTGCTCGAAAGTCATGCGCGGTTAGGCTTTCAAATCCCATGTTCGCAAGCGCACGATTCACAGTTGTATTATTCATTTTCTTGGTAACATCAAAAACGCTGGAAAAAACAAGGTCGCTGTTTTTTGTTTGCTCTAACTGATCGAGCAAAATTTGCTTTAGTTGCATTGAAATAGGGACTAGATGTTCCCGATCTTTTTTAATATTTCGTTGACCTTTATTTCTTTGTTCAGTAGTTGCTGGTGGAATGCGAATAAGGTCTGTATCAAAGTTTACCCACTCCCAACGTAGGCGAATCACCTCAACCGTTCTGAGCATTGAATAAATAAGCGTTTTAATTGCGTTCTTAGTAGTGGTCGCACCATTGTATGAAGCTAATCTTGAATTAAAGACCGCTTTTTCATCATCAGTCATAGGTCTTGCCGTAATCTTAGGCGGACGCTCTACAGTGTTTCGTAGTGCAGATACAGGATTATATTCACAACGAGATGTTGCAATAGCATAGTCAATTACCTGACTTACCAACTGTCTATTAAAAATTGCTGTGCTTTCACCAGTACCATAATTTCCCTGTTTAGAAACACGTTTCATTGTCTTTTCTTGCATCTGAAGAACATCAAAAGCGGTGATTTTTTTAATGTCCTTCTTCCCAAGAGCGGGGAATATGTCTTTTTCAAATGCTTTTTCTACAGACCGTTTGTAGCTTACAGATTTTTTATCTTTTCGTTTGTCATACCATTCAGTTGCAACACTCTGCAAAGTACAAGCTTGGTTTAAAAGGGCCTTAGACTTTTCTTCTTGGCGATTTTGTGATGGATCTATATTTTGGTCTAATAGTAGTTTTTGTTCCAAGGTCTTTTGTCGAGCTTGTGCCAAGGTAACGATAGGGTACTCACCAAGACTGATCATCTTTGCAGTACCCAAGTAACGATATCTAAAACGCCAAAGCTTAGATCCATTCGTGCGAATTTCGAGGCATAGACCACCTTGATCAGCAACACGATAAGCCTTATCTTGTGGTTTAAGTTGTTTTATTTTGGTGTCGTTGAGCATCAGAAATCTGTGAGTAACTTAATAAGAAAAATGAATACTCACAATCTTACTCACAAAAGTTGTGGATGTCACCGAACGCTAGCGAACGTGAACGGACTTTAAATATTTTGGAAAGTAACTGCTGTAAATTGAGTCGAACACTAACGAACGTCAGCGAATATCAGTGCTTCCTTTCAATCATTAGAAGCATTTTAGAT
>NZ_DJLC01000220.1:0-13905 GCF_002434875.1 Acinetobacter sp. UBA6526
ATCCAAAAGGTGTTTATATGTGGGGTGGTGTAGGTCGTGGGAAAACATGGCTAATGGATCAGTTCTATGATGCTGTTCCATTTCGTCGTAAAACACGTATGCATTTCCATCATTTTATGCAACATGTTCACAAAGAGTTGAACAAGTTATCTGGTCAACGCAATCCATTGGATTTGGTCGCTGATCAGATCTATAAAAATGCTGTTGTGATTTGTTTTGACGAATTCTTTGTGTCGAATGTTACCGATGCGATGATTTTAAGTGATTTATTTCAAAAGCTATTTGAGCGCGGAATTACTTTGATCGCCACATCAAATATTGCACCAGAAGGATTATATAAAAACGGCATTCACCGCGATCGTTTCTTACCAACAATTGAGCTAGTACAAAAAAACTGTACGGTTTTGAATGTTGATGCTGGTGTCGATTACCGTTTACGTGTTTTGAAGCAAGCACAATTGTTTAAGTATCCATTAACAAGCGATGCACAGTCTTGGTTATCGGATCGCTTTAAAGCATTGACGCAAACACAAGTTCAGTCGAATTCTCCAATCATGATTAACAATCGTATCGTAGAGACCTTAGGTCATACGGAAGATGTTTTATGGTGTGAATTTTCTGAACTATGTTTCAAACCAAGAAGTCCAGCGGACTTTATTGAAATTGCGAATATTTACAACACCGTTTTAGTGAGTAACGTACCTCATTTAACAGATTTCTTATCCGAAGGTACGCGTCGATTTATTTATTTGGTCGATGAGTTCTATGATCGTGGTGTAAAGCTTTTGCTTACCTCTGAAGACTCAATTATTGAACTATACGAAGGTTCAAAATTGGCTTTCGAGATTGAACGGACTAGATCACGTTTACTCGAAATGCAATCTGATGATTATTTACATTCTGAGCATCGACAAATACAAGTCGCAAAAACTTCATAAATGAAAAGGCATTCTACGGAATGCTTTTTTTATAAATTCGATACAGAGAAGGCTTTATTCTTGGTTGAATTTTGTTATAAATAAATGGCTTTAATGGAAATAAGTAAATTACAAACTAGAAAGGGATCTTTCTCCGTATATTTGATGTTTTGTCAATAACATAAAGTTAAGCTTGTCAATACTTCTAATGGAGAAAATGCTTACTATTTAGGAATGTGATATTACTATTCAGGCTAGTATAAATCGGTATACTAGGTTTCTTGTTATAAAAAGTTAGCACCATCAGGAAAGACAATGACTGTACGTATTCAACAAGGCAAGCTAGCGATTGCTAAAGAACTTTACGATTTCATCGAAAATGAAGCTTTACCAGGTTCTGGTTTAGATAGTGAAACTTACTGGAAAAACTTCGAGCAAGTCGTTGTCGACCTAAGCCCAAAGAACAAGGCGCTATTGGCTAAACGTGATGAACTTCAAGCAAAGATTGATGAATGGCATCGCAACAATAAATTCGAATTAAATGCATATAAAGCATTCTTAAAAGAAATTGGCTACCTTGAACCAGAAGTTGCAGACTTTAAAGTAACGACTGAAAATGTAGATGAAGAGATTGCATTATTAGCTGGTCCGCAACTTGTTGTACCTGTACGTAATGCACGTTATTGCTTAAATGCTGCAAATGCACGTTGGGGTTCATTGTACGATGCGCTTTATGGCACAGATGTAATCTCAGAAGAAAATGGCGCAGAAAAGGGTAAAGGCTATAACCCTGTTCGTGGCGACAAAGTGATTGCATTCGCTAAAGATTTCTTAAATCAAACTTTCCCATTAGCGCAAGGCTCACATGCGGATGCGACTAAATACGCTGTTGTAAATAACGGCTTAGCAGTAACACTTAAAGATGGTTCTACTACATCTTTAGCGCATGAATCTCAATTTGTAGGTTTCAATGGTGATGCTGCTAATCCAACAGAAATCGTTCTGTTGAACAATGGTTTACACGTTATCATTGATATCGATGCAAATAGCCCGATTGGCAAAACTGATGCGGCTGGTGTAAAAGATTTAACACTTGAAGCAGCAATCACAACGATTCAGGATTTAGAAGATTCTGTTGCAGCTGTAGATGCAGAAGAGAAAGTTGAAGGTTACCGTAACTGGTTAGGTTTGATGAAGGGTGATCTTCAAGAATCTATCGAGAAAAATGGTAAAACGATTACTCGTACTTTAAATAAAGACCGTACAGTTCAAAACTTAATTGGTGGTACGACAACTTTACATGGTCGTTCGCTCATGCTTCTTCGTAACGTTGGTCACTTAATGACGAATCCAGCGATCCTTGTAGAAGGTGAAGAAGTATTTGAAGGTATCATGGATGCGTTGGTAACGCCGTTACTTACAATCGCTGATATCCGTGGTCAAAACGAGAACCACAACTCTCGTAAAGGTTCTATGTATATCGTTAAGCCGAAAATGCATGGGCCTGAAGAAGTTGCTTTCGCCGTTGAATTATTTGAGCGTGCTGAACAAGCACTTGGTTTACCAGCTAAAACGCTTAAAATCGGTATCATGGATGAAGAGCGTCGTACATCAGTGAACTTGAAAAACTGTATTGCTGCTGCTAAAGACCGTACCATCTTTATCAACACAGGTTTCATGGACCGTACAGGTGACGAAATCCATACATCTATGGAAGCTGCTCCAGTTGTTCGTAAAGAAGCTGTTAAAACACAAAAATGGATCGCTGCTTACGAAAACCGTAACGTTGCAATTGGTCTAGCGTGTGGTTTGCAAGGTAAAGCTCAAATTGGTAAAGGCATGTGGCCAAAACCAGACAGCATGAAAGATATGTTAGCAACTAAAACTGCTCATCCAAATGCTGGTGCGACTTGTGCTTGGGTTCCATCACCAACTGGTGCAGTACTTCATGCATTGCATTATCATCAAATCAACGTTAAAGCACGTCAAGATGTATTGGCTGCTGAAGATATGTTGACACTTGATGACTTGTTAACACCTCCATTTGCACCAGAAACAAACTGGACTGCTGAAGAGTTGAACAATGAGCTTGAAAATAACTGTCAAGGTATCTTGGGTTATGTAGTTCGTTGGGTTGACCTTGGTGTAGGTTGTTCTAAGGTTCCAGATATCAACAACGTTGGTTTAATGGAAGATCGTGCAACTTTACGTATTTCTTCACAACACGTTGCTAACTGGTTACGTCACGGTATCGTAACGCGTGCACAAGTTGAAGAAGTACTTAAGCGTATGGCTGTAATTGTTGATCAGCAAAATGCGAATGATCCACTTTATACACCAATGGCGCCAAACTTTGATGGTATTGCATTCCAAGCTGCTTCTGACTTGATTTTCAAGGGTGCTGAGCAACCATCTGGTTATACAGAGCCATTGTTACACGCTGCTCGTTTAAAACTTAAAGGTTATACAGGTGATTAATATCATCTAAAATGAAAAGCCTCTTCGGAGGCTTTTTTGTTAGTAAGCTAATCTTTTTAAAAGTGAAATTTATTTGATAACTCCTCCAGATTGAAAAACAGGATTAAACATCTTACTCATAAAATTTTTGCTATAATCTATTTTGATTTTTATCATTCAGTCGAATCATAACGATGTCACATATTTTAAAATTAGATGCTCTCAAAGAAGCGCAAGTTTCAACTTCACCATATCCTTATTTTGTAGTTGAAAACTCAATTATAGACGATGAAGTTAAGGCGGTAATTCAAGATTTCCCTAAGATCGAGCAGGGTGGAAGTTATAACCTTGCAGATGTAGAGTTAAAGCCAAATTTTGACCGTTTTCTAAAATCATTAGATTCTAAAGAATTTCGTCAAATTCTGACAGATAAGTTTGATGTGGATGTTATGGAACATCCAATGATGATTACTTTACGTGGCTATTCACGTCAAAAAGATGGTCGTATTCATTCAGATTCAAAAACCAAGCTTCTTACAATTTTGATTTATTTGAATGAATCTTGGGATGCGCCAACAGGTCGCTTACGTATTCTTAATGATGAAAAGAATATGGATGATTATGTTGAAGAAATTAATGCTGGCCCTGGGACTTTGGTTGCTTTTAAAGTGACAGATAATGGTTGGCATGGTTATGTACCTTATGAAGGACAACGTCAATCAATCCAAATTAACTTTTTAACCAGTGACAAAGCAAATGCTAAACATCGTTTTGTGCATGGATTAAGCGCGAAGATAAAAAAGTTATTTGGATAATTAGAGAATATATGAAAAGGAGGGCAACCTCCTTTTTATTTTTAAATCTGAGCTAAACGACATAATACATGTGTGCGAACTATAAACCATTAACCATCGAACAGTCTAAGCAACTCGAATTGCCACTGATTCCATTTGAATATGCAGAGGAAGTTTATCCTAGCTATAAAACGCCTTTGTTATTTAAATCTGATCATGGTTTGGAGTGGCGTGAAGTGTTGTTTGGATTGGTACCGAAATGGTCTGAAGATATCAATATTTCAAAGCATACCTATAATGCTAGACATGAGACAATTTTTCAAAAGCCAAGCTTTCAGGATGCTGCTTACAAATGCAAATTTGGTGTAATTCCAGTTTCGGAATTCTATGAAAGCAAGTATATCGAAAATAAGCCGCAACGCTGGGGTGTTCGACGCAAAGATGGTAAAGCATTTTATATCGCAGCGCTCTATGAAATTCGTAAGTTAAATGATCAAATTATCCGCTCAGCGGCGATGCTTACGATGGACGCAATTGATCATCCGATGATGAAAGATTTCCATGAACCAGGTGATGTAAAAAGATCAGTTGTTGTGATACCTGACACATGTTTGGATGATTGGTTGAGTTTAAAGCAACCGTATCAACTTAATCAATTTATGCAAGGTTTTCCTGTTGAAGAGTTCGAGTGTTCACATGTACCAAAAGCAAGAATTGAAAAGATCACACCACAATTGAATATGTTTGATTAAATAAAGATTATTTCAAATAAAAAAGCTTCTTTAAAGAAGCTTTTTTTATTATGTTTAAATGACTTAGCGAGCAAGATTTTTAAACATATGACGTAAAATTTCCATTGTTTTTTCAATTTGTAATGGTGTTAAACCATCAAAAGACTGCTCTAGGATGACAGAGGTTAGATCATTGATCTTCACAATCATTTCTTGACCTTTTTCTGTTAAATAAACACGGGTAATACGTCCATCTTCCTTACACGAATAAGTCTCGATATAGCCTTCATCTTTCAAACGATAAACGATTTTTGTCGTTGTCGACATTTTGGAAATTACCATATCTGAAAGTTCAGAAACGCTTGCATGAGGTTTTACGTTCAATGCAAGTAAAATACGGCGGCGAGAATTGTCTAAACCATACTTCTTAAGTACGTTATCGATGTTTTGGACGTACTGAGCATTTACTTGAGAAATCCAGTAAAAAGGGAAGTCTTCTAAGTTAAATGATTCGGCTGTAGGTAAAAAACGCGCATATTTTTTAGGCATCTACATATTTCCTATGCTTGTTACGGTGAGCTAGAAAACCTAGCTCTTAGATTCCATGAAATGTCTATAATACCTGTTAGAAAAGACAATAAAACTTGAATTTTCTACCATTCCATTTATAACAAATCTTCCTTAAAGAAGCTCTATTGCTATCTTTATTATGTATAAGTAAATTATCGAAAAAACATATAAAAATGTTATTTATGATGATTTTACCTATGCATTTGCCCCCAATGATGTACCTTAAGTTTTGCATCTTAGCTACTGTTCGGAACAGGTGTATTGTAGAAAATAAATACAAATTATGACGTGACTTTTTTATAAAAAAATTCTGTCTCAAATGTCATAAAAAAATTAAATAAATTCATTCATTAAATAAATGGTAGTAAATACAGCACTTTGGTTTAAACAGTTGGTTAAAAAGTGGCTTATTAAACTTCATTTATAAGATGAATAAATACATTCTTTATCACATTTTTAGGAGTTTTTTTAACAATTAAAAGTTTCAAAATTATACGAGTGTAGTTTTATTAACCAATCTTTAGTTATTTTAATGAATATATTATAAATCATAAATTTGCTTAAACAAGAAATTTCATGCCTCAATTTCTTCAATAAAAAAGCGCATCTAAACAGGATTACAGGTTTAGATGCGCAAAGCGTAAAACTTTATGGTGAATCAAAACTAAATCGCTAATTCCTTTTCTAATAGTGGCCATAGCTTATGATGAGACTTTTTGAACATCGCCATGTGTCCGATTTGCTTATATCCATATTTGTGAGGATTGAGTTCAATAAATTTTGTCTGGGCATTCGGATATAAGCGCAAAAGATCTTGTACATTGGTTTCTGTTGCAATCTCGTCATCTGTTGCCCAGAAAGATGTGATTGGAATTTGGATTTCTCGATGATAGTCATCAAAAATAGTTTTCCCAATCGCATTCATTACATAACCGGGTTTACTACAAAATTCGGCCCATTGCTTTGCAACATTTTTAGGTAGGTTTTCACCCATTCCGATGAATTGGGTTGCACCATATCCTTTTATAAAACTTGAAACAGGGAAGATCACGTTAAACATCAGTGGCGCAAGGAGCTTTGTTTTGCCTTTTAGGCCTTTGATATGTCCAGTTGATCCAGCGATTGCGAGGACTTTGGCAACTTTATTGTAATGTGGATTGATTCCAAGTAATTGTCCACCCGCACTGTGTCCAATGATAATGACCTTTTCCGATTGTGTTCGATTTAAAAGTACTTCAATCGCAGCAGGGATGTCTAATTGCCCCCAATCATTAATACTTGCATCCGAGTCTTTTAATTTTCCATGTAGGGACTGTCCAATACCACGAAAGTCAAAACTTAATACATTGTAGCCTTGCTGATTTAACCATTCGGCAAAAGCATGATAAAAGTTTTTTGTTATTCCAGTTGCAGGGCAAATCAAAATAGGAAATTCTTTGGTAGATTTTTCCGTTGGGTAATACTGTGCAGCAAGTTGGTAGCCATCTTTACAGCTAATCCATAGAGATTCAAAGGTATCCATCAAGCAATACTCTTGTGTTTGTATTTTTCTACTGTACATCAGTTCCAAAAAGAAACTTGATTATTTAATGACTAAAAAGTCAAAAATTATGTAATATACCGTTTTAAAAAAAGAAATATGTAGGATACGAGATGTTGGTTTTAACAACTGCAACCGAATTGGCAATTGTTTTTAGTGGGATCTTTCTTTGGGTTGGAATGATTACTGGCGTCTGGAAATACTATCAAATTCGAAATTCTGCTCTGGCACGAGCACATTACTATGTTGACATTGCTCATCGCAGTAGTCTTTTATACGCAGCAGCAAGTTTGATTTTAGCTGTACTGAGCTATTTTACGATTCTATCAAATGAATTAAGTCTGTTCTGTGTGGTTGCAAATCTTTTCTTTTTCTCAATGTCGATTTTAATTTATATCGTTCATGGGTGTTTAAAAGATACAACTAACCAATTTAAACAGCCACATCAATTAGGAAAATGGACGCTTCCGGGCTGGTGTATGACAATTATGATGTTAGGTTTAATTGTAGTAGAGCTGGGTGCTACAGGGCTTTTATTGTTTGGAACTATTTTTAGTTTTTGGAATTAAAAAATGGATGATTACTCATCCATTTTCCCTACAGAAACTTTTTGGCGCTGGGCGCTCATCTGTCGAAACTTACGATCGACAATCCCCCACGTACAAAAGGCAACAGAAACAATCAGCGCATAAGCAAAATATTCAGGTTTGAGATTACCTTTAATTGTGCCTTGAAATAACAACGTGGCCATCAGTGCTAGCGGTGTTATTGCATATACGATTGAATCGTTAGCCTTCAGAGTGTTAATGAAGACTTGCTTGTTGAAATGTAATGATAACATCTCCATCCCTCCTTGTGTCGTGATGACAAAAACCAAATCATTTTTGTCAGAATTATTCTTAAAGTTGTACTGCTAATTTCTAAGTATTTCAATAGGTATGCTGACTATTTTTTAAATAAATTTATGAATGTATTGATTTTTATAGTGTTTAACTATTTTTTTAGTGAATTTATGCTATTTTTATTTTAAATATAATGCAGAAATTTTACATTTTAAAAAGTTTAGTAAAGATCGGATTCTAGCTAATTTCTGCTTAAAAACTTAAATTGTGCTTAAAAGACTAAAATTAAAAAAAGATTTGTCGTAAACAAAAAATGAACATTGGATAAAAGAACATCTTTTGTATAGCTAAAATCATGTTTGGGTAAAACATTATTTTAACGACAAATCATTTTAACTTTTTTGTTTAATCGCTCGATCAATCACAATCGAAATAAACAAAACAGCCAGTGAAGGTAATAACCAAGCGAGGTTTTGTTCATTCAATGGTAAATGGGCAATAAATTGTGGTAATTGCTCAGTGAAACCAGCTGCTTTAATCGCCTCGATGATACCGAATAGAAAAGCGACAGCAGTAACTGAACCAACAACTAATGATGGTTTATTCCAACGTTTCCAGAAGAAGCTCAACATAATCACGACAATCGCTGGAGGATAAATCGCACTAAGGACAGGTACTGAAACTGCAATCAATTTAGTCAAACCTAAGTTTGAGATTACTAAAGAGAAGCCGATTAGAATGAAAACGAGAAGTTTATAGGGTAAGCCTGTAAGTTCAGTGAAATATTCAGCACATGCGCAAGTTAAACCAATTGCTGTAACCATACATGCAAGAAAGATTAGACCTGTGAGGAATAGCGAACCTAAATCACCAAATGCATGTTGTACATAAGCATGTAGGATGATTGCACCGTTGTCAGCATTTGCTGCAACTTCATGACTTCCTAAACCAAGTTTAAATAAACTGATATAAACAAGTGTTAAACCAACGCCTGCAATCAAACTGGCGATAATTGCGTACTTCGTGATCAGTTTCGAGTCAGTGACACCGCGTGATTGAATAGCTTGGATAATGACAATACCAAATACCAATGCGCCCAAAGTATCCATGGTTAGATAACCATTTACGAAGCCTTCTGAAACTGGACTTGAAATATACTTGTTAATTGGCGGTGAGATGTAGCCCGTTGGAATCACAATTGCAGCAATACCAAGTATTGCAAGTGCAAATATTTTTAAAGGGGCAAGTACGTGACCGACTGTATCTAAAAGTTTGTTTGGATATAAAGAAACAGCTGTTACTAAAGCAAAATAAATAACGCTATAGATAAATAAACTGCTACCAGATGTTCCGAAATAGGGTGCAAAACCAATTTCATAAGAAACCGTTGCTGTTCGAGGTGTGGCAAAGAGTGGACCAACAGACAAATAACAAACGATAGTGAGCAATAAACTTGCGAAACGACCTAAGGGGGAGCTGATAATTTCAATAGAGCCTTGCATTCTGGACAAAGCCATAATCGTAATGACTGGTAGACCTACTGCGGTGATCAAAAATCCAAATGCAGCTAGCCATACGTGCTCACCAGCTTGTTGAGCAACAATGGGAGGAAAAATAATATTACCCGCACCAATAAAAAGTGCGAAGGTCATAAAACCTAAAGCAATAATATCTCCTGTACGAAGATGGTTCATAAAACAGGGAGGAATAAAATAAAAGTGCGAATTCTAGAACATAAATGTAGTCATTTGAAACTAATTTTATGTGAAAATTGGTTTATTTTTGACTAAAAAGAAATTATTAAAATCATAGGATTAGCATTGGTAAACTTAATTTGTTGAAAAGGTTTTAAAACTAAAAAAATGGGAGTTTTTATACTTTTTTCCTATCCCCATAGTCGGAATTAAATGTAAAATGGTCATTAGATTCAATTCTGAAAGGATTGAACAATTTATAGCTAAAGCGTACAACTATTGATAAACGCTAAATAGAACAGATATAGATATATGATCTGTATTTTTATTTTTGATTTTTTAAATAAGGAATATCTCGAATGAGAGCTTCTACTGTGACCATCAAAACGGAACAAGACATTGAGAAACTTCGTATCTCAGGGCGTTTAGCGGCACAAGTTTTAGAAATGATAGGACCTTATATTAAGCCGGGCGTCAGTACGGAGTATTTAGACGACATTTGTAATGATTATATTGTAAATACATTGCAAGTTATTCCTGCCAATGTTGGATATCACGGCTTTACCAAAACGACCTGTATTTCTGTAAATGAAGAAGTTTGCCATGCTATTCCTTCTGCAAAAAAGATTTTGCAAGAGGGTGACATTTTAAATATTGACGTTGCCGTTATTAAAGAAGGCTATTTCGGTGACACAAGTCGAATGTATTTTGTAGGTCAAGTTAGCTCTGAGGCTAAAAAACTTGTGAATACAACTTATGAAGCGATGCTAGCAGGGATTCGTACAGTAAAGCCAGGCGCGACGTTGGGTGATATTGGATTTGCCATTCAATCCGTTGCACATCGTGAAGGTTATAGTATTGTTCGTGAATACTGTGGGCATGGAATTGGCCGTGTTTATCACGAGCAACCGAATATTCTGCATTATGGCCAAAAAGGTCAAGGCATGGTTTTGAAAAAAGGCATGGTCTTTACGATTGAACCTATGATGAATGCAGGTAAACCATACGTAAAAGAGCTAAATGATGGATGGACTGTTGTTACACAAGATAAGTCCCTATCAGCTCAATGGGAGCATATGGTTGCGGTGACAGATGATGGCTTTGAATTATTAACGCCATGGCCTGAGGGAACTGGCGATTACCCAACTATTTCTTGATGAAAAAGCGAAAGGCTCGATATCAATCGGGCCTTTTTTTGGTAGAGCACAATGTCAGTTGTTCGACAAGATAATCAATAAATACACGAACTGCAGGTAATAAGCCACGTCGTGATGGATAGACAGCATGGAAAATACCATGTGGCGCAGTCCATTCAGGTAGAACCTTAACCAGTTGACCTGTTTTAATGAAGTCTTGAGCAATACTGTCTGGAAGTAGGGCAATACCACAATTTTGACTGGCCAATTCTGCAAGCATTAATAAGTTTGAACCCATGATAACGGGATTAACTTTAATTTTCTTTTGTTGTTGATCAGGACCTGTGAGTAAGAAGTTTTGATCTAGATGCTCTTCTGCCATGCTAATGATGCGATGTTCACTTAGTTGTTCTGGTGTAGACAAATGACCAAACTCATTTAAATACGCTTGACTTGCGAAGAGACGCTGTTCGATTGCTTCAAATTGTCTTAAAACAAGGTTTGGATCGTCGTCTAATTTCGAGCGAACGCGTAAAGCGAGATCAATTCCTTCATTGATGACATCAACACGACGATTACTGACCATCATCTGAACGCGAACTTCAGGATATTTTTTAAGGAATGCTGGCAATATTTTTGCCATTTGGTTTTGAGCAATATCGACGGGTACGCTAACTTTGATCACACCGCGAGGTTCACTACTTAAGTGGTTGACTACGTCATGAGCTGCCTGAGCTGCATTCATCATCACTTGCGCATGACGATAAACATCCATACCAATATCAGTCACAGCAAAATGACGTGAACTTCGTTGAATAAGACGAACACCGAGTTGTTCTTCAAGATTATAAACTCTGCGGCTTAATTTAGATTTTGGAATATCTGTTGCTCGTTCAGCTGCACTGAAACCACCATGCTCAACAACGAGCGCAAAACAATAAAAATCATCTAAATCCGTCAACATTATTCAATTCCATTTCTGCAACATTATCTATTTTATATATTTATCGTTGCAAAAATAAGAGCTTATTCGATATTTTTTGTATTGGTAAAATACTTCTATAATGGCAGAAATTTTTTTGATGAAATACTATGTCTTTCCAACTCATTGAGGTTGCAGATGCAACTGTAAATATTCTATGTCCACATTGTCATCATGCTGTATTAGACTGGAACCAAGAACAATACATTCAGCCATGTGAGCATACTTTGTTTATGGCAATGGATTTGGGTTTTGAATTTATTGCAGATCGTTTTGAAGAGGTTTTATCTCAATCTGTCGATGAGATACATGAAGATCCTAATATGAATGTTTTTGCTTGTGTTAGCCAAGCAAACTATCCTGATATGCAAATTTTCAAAGCTGATTTGGGGGTAGAGGGAATGTACAGATATGTTGGATTTAGTGAAAACTAGAAAGCCAAAAATAAAAAAGCCAATCATTTGATTGGCTTTCTATGTTTACAGCTTATGCTTCAGGTGCAGGGCTGTATTGTTCAACTAATGGTTTTAACTCACCATTTTGGAACATTTCGAGCATGATATCGCTACCGCCAATTAACTCACCGTTTACCCATAATTGTGGGAAAGTAGGCCAGTTCGCAATTTGAGGTAACGTTGCACGAATATCTTGATTTTCCAAGATATTTACATAGGCAAATGGGCGACCAATTTGGCTAAGTGCTTCTACTGCACGAGCAGAAAAACCACATTGCGGGAATTGTGGAGTGCCTTTCATGTAAAGTAAAACAGGGTGTTTCGCAATTTGATCACGAATTAACGCTACTGTATCACGCGCTTGTTCCGTCATAGATAGATCCTCAACTAATCTCCGTAAATTATATACCGAAAAAATCACTTGGGGCTATTGATAAAGATTTTTCTTGTATAAATGTGAGTTTAAGCTTTCAATCTACTCAAGTTTTTGCTTATATAACTTTTTCCACTACAACTAACGATAGATTGAGTTTGTTATGACTAATATCACTCTTGCTCCTGTACAACCTGATCAACCATCACATCTTATGGCTACTTATGGTCGCCAAGCGATCAGCTTTGTACGAGGACGAGGGGCATACTTATATACAGCAGATGGAACTGAGTACTTAGATGCTTTAACAGGTATTGCTGTATGTGGTTTAGGTCATGCTCACCCAGTGATTGCGGAAGCAATTGCTGAGCAAGCTGCAACATTAATTCATACTAGTAATTTATTTGAAATCCCTTGGCAAACCGCTGCGGCTCAAAAACTTGCTGAAGTTTCTGGTATGGAAGAAATTTTCTTCTCAAATAGTGGTGCAGAATCAAATGAGGGTGCGATTAAAATTGCACGTAAATTTGGTGCTCAACAAGGGATTAGCAATCCTAAAATTCTAGTTGCTGAGCAATCATTTCATGGCCGTACATTGGCGACTTTATCTGCAACTGGGAATAAAAAGGTTCAAGAAGGTTTTGCACCATTAGTTGAAGGTTTTATTCGTGTTCCATTTGGTGATGTGGAAGCGATTCAAGAAGCTGCAATCCATCATCCAGATATCGTTGCTATTCTGATAGAACCGATTCAAGGTGAAGGTGGTGTGAATACAGCACCACAAGGCTTTAGCTATTTGGAAGACGTGCGTGCCTTATGTAATCAACATAATTGGTTGATGATGCTCGATGAAATTCAAACAGGGAATGGTCGTACAGGTAAATACTTTGCTTACCAACATACCAATATTGTGCCTGATGTAATGACAACAGCAAAAGGTCTAGGGAATGGCTTTCCAATTGGTGCGGTGATGACTCAAGGTAAAGCTGTAGGTTTACTAGGCGCTGGAAGCCATGGTTCAACATATGGCGGTACAGTATTGGGCTCTCGCGTAGTCTATACAGTGATTGATACGCTACAGAAAGAAAATGCTATTGAAAATGCAGCTACAGTTGGTACTTATATTGTTGAGCAGCTCAAGGCAGAATTAGCAGAGCACAATGTGCAAGTGCGTGGTTTTGGTATGATGATCGGTATTCAATTACCGAAAGATTGCCCAGAGCTTGTAGCGATCGCACGTGATGAGTATCAGTTAATTGTGAATGTTACAGCAGGTTCTGTAGTGCGTTTGCTTCCACCATTAAATATGACTCAAGATCAAGCAGATGAATTGTTGAAACGTCTTGTTCCTGCAATTAAGAATTTTTTAAAAGCTTAATTCGACAAATAAAAAAGGGCAATTAATTGCCCTTTT
>NZ_DJLC01000220.1:14214-15989 GCF_002434875.1 Acinetobacter sp. UBA6526
AAGGGCAATTAATTGCCCTTTTTTTCATTTATTATCCAGAGATGTATTGCTGAAGTTGCTCAATTAAAATGCGTTGATCATCCATTGCTGCTTTAACGAGATCGCCAATCGAAATAAAGCCTACAAGTTTCTCTTGTTCTAAAACAGGTAAATGACGTAAATGACGATCAGTCATAAGTTGTAAACATTCTTCTACAGTATGATTCAGCCCAACTGAAATAACTTTAGAAGTCATAATGTCTGAAACAGGGGTGTTGTTTGATGAACGCTCCATCAATGCGATCTTACGTGTATAGTCACGTTCTGAAAAAATTCCGATGACTTTTTCATCTTCTGCAACGACTAATGCACCAACACCTTTCTCTGCCATAATTTTAATTGCTTCAAGTACAGTCGCATTTGGTGAGATTGTAAAAATTGATTGTACTGCTTTATTCTTGATGACTTGAGCAACGATTGTCATTGTTTATCCACCTGTGTTGTATTGTCATTTTCATTTAACTTAACGGTATTTTTTTTAATTGCAAAGCCCTAATTTACATACAATGATAACTTTTTCTCATAAATGCTTAAAAAGTCATCATTGTACTTTGTCGCACTTAGGCAGGCATAACTGCTGCATCATGCATAAAAAAGAAATGCTGCATTTGTTGGGTTGAAAGCTTAAATTTACGATGTGATGAATTGAAAAGAGCAGGCTCTACTTGCAAACGAGTAAGTGTCGGTAAAAGAGATTCATGGAAATCTTTCGGGGTGATTTTCCGTGGTTTGTAATGCTTCCAATGAGATTTTGCATAACGATGTGCTTGAACGCCATTTAGCCAAAATGGGAAAACTGGACCATCTTGATCAGACTTGATTGCCCAACCCTGATGATATAATCCCCAAAGAACACCGCAATACATCATTGTTTTTAGAATTGAAATTTTAATCATCAACTCTTTAGAGACTGGTTGAAAATGGTTAAACCGATACATGTTATTAAACTAATAGTATTCAAACTTATGTTTTATTATAAGAAATCTAGATGGCATTTATGTTTAAACAGTTCATGTAAATCGTAAGCAAATATTCTTGTTTATAAGAAAATAAAGACCTGCATCACCATTAATAACATAAATTGCGACTTTGATTTAAAGTGGTGTTTTGTAGATCAAGGAAATCAAAAACCTAATACATAGAAAATTGTTAAAACTCTCCATCGTGCAAGTGCTTCTAGCTACTTTGTATAATTAGTGAATAAATCTGCTCTAAGGATGCCTTGACATTTAGAATTCTAATAAGCTCTGTAGCATTAAACCGATGCTAAGAAGAATTGTATTTATAAAATCTAAGGTATTCAAAAACGCCACCTGAGCAAGTCAAAGCGACTAGGCTTTGGTATAGCGTGATTAAGAATAGGGGTAAATGATGGTATTAGAATTAATGTGTGTATTAAAAAACGCCACCTAAGTGACGTTTCTTTATGCTTGTAATGTTGCCATCTTCTGCCAATACTGTGCTTTCAAGGAATCACGTTCTACACGGAAGCCTTGATAATACAACTCTGCTAAAAATAATGCCGCTTTACCGTGACCTGCTTTTGCTACTTCTTCAAGCTCTTTCACTGCATCTTGGAAGTTTTTTTGCGACTGAATTGTATTTACCGCATTAGCATATACATGCTCTAATTCATGGTTAGTAAAATGTTGAATCATATATAACTCCTTATTTTAATTATGATTACCGCAATTTCTATTCAAAGATACTTTACTTTGAATTTAAGCTACTTTAAC
>NZ_DJLC01000089.1:0-46292 GCF_002434875.1 Acinetobacter sp. UBA6526
CATAATCACAGGGATTTCAGCTAAATTTTCATCTCTTTTGAGGCGACGACAAAGATCTACACCACTGACACCACCCGGCAGCATCCAATCCAGCAAAATAAGTGCAGGACGCTGATCAACGATAATCTGATGCGCTTGTTTTGCATCCTCAGCTTGTAAACATTGGAAGCCTGCCATATCCAAAGAGGTATGGATCATTTCACGAATCGGTAGCTCATCATCGACAATTAAAATATAGTCATCTTTCACAGCGCAATACCCTTAAATCTGTAACGGTTAACCGTTTTGTTGTTATGACAGGCTTATTACAAAGATTAATTATGACAATATCATTGCAAAAGAGTTAATAAAGTCGAATTTAGCAATAAATTGTGACAATTATGCGTCACAGTAGTGACCAGATGATGACAAGTTGTTTAACAATAATGCAAATAAATTCATTTGGTTAATATCAATGCATTTTAACAGTTTTGATTGTCACAAAACTGTAAAACGATTTTAATTTTTTTGTGATGTTGTCTCGATGAAAGATAAAAATACCGCACAACATGCCGATAAAACATCTGCTAAGGGCTGTTTAAAGCCTTCAGAGACCCAACGAATAATAATATGTGTTACATAACCATTCAGTCCTGTGGCCATTAATGACACTTCTTCGGCACTTTGAGGTGCATTTGGCATGGTAATCATGACAAAGCCTTGAATAATGCGGTCGAACTGGGTCAACGTCTCTTGGATGGTTGCTTGGTTATGTAAATCTTGTACCAGCATCGCATCAATATAAATAATACGTGCCATACGAGGGTCATCTTTAATTGCATTCAATAATGCAGATAATCCAGCTGTCACCATATTTGTAGGTACGGGTGCCGCCATAAGGACAGCTTGAGTGAGGCAATTTTGCATTTTCTCAATCATTTTTAAGAAAACGGTTTGGAAAAGCTCCTCGCTTTTCTTAAAAGATTCATAAAAGTAACGTTCAGTCAGTTTGGCTTCATTACATACATCTTTCACGGTGACTGAAAAAAAGCCATTTGTCCCATATAGATGAATGCCTGCTTCTATCAGCTTTTCGCGGCGCACTTCTTTGCGCTCAGTTAAAGATAAGCCCTTAAATTGACGTTCTTTTGGCGCTTTTGGTTTTTTTTGCACATTATCAGTTGAAATTGTCATTGAATTAACCGTCACCTAAAAATATAACTACCGAGTTTGAGGAAATAAATGTATTTGATCAAATGATTTAGTAGAAAGCTATAGTGTACTATATTGACAAGCATCATTGTCAAAACTATATTGACTATAACTTAAACTGCACATGATTTATGCAAATATGTGCATATCATTCGTAACAAGGGATAGGCAATGAAAAATTTTAAAAATAAAGTCGCAGCGATCACAGGTGCAGGTTCTGGGATTGGACAACAGCTTGCAATTTTATTGGCTAAACAAGGCTGCCACTTATCGATTAGTGATATCAATGAAAAAGGCTTAGCACAAACTGTTGAGATCCTTAAAGAATATCCAGTGACAGTAACAACAAAAGTACTCGACGTTTCGAACTGCGATGCAGTAAAACAGTGGGCACAAGAAACTGTGCAAGATCATGGTTGTGTCAATATGATCTTCAATAATGCAGGGGTTGCATTAGGCTCAACAGTAGAAGGCGCGAGCTATCAAGATTTAGAATGGATCGTAGGAATTAATTTCTGGGGTGTGGTATACGGCACGAAAGAGTTCCTTCCATTTATCAAACAAACCAAAGATGGTCACATCATCAACATCTCGAGTATTTTTGGTTTAACGTCACAACCAACGCAATCTGCGTATAACGCAACTAAGTTTGCTGTGCGTGGTTTCACTGAATCATTACGCCAAGAGTTAGATATTGAGAAAAGCGGCGTAAGTTCGCTTTGTGTTCACCCAGGTGGTATCCGTACCAATATCGCAAAAGCTGCAAAAATGAATGACAGCTTGAAGAGCTTAGGTATGGACCCGAATAAATCAATTAAACAATTTGATAAGTTCCTTCGTACACCACCAGAAGAAGCAGCTCGTCAAATTCTCAATGCTGTATTGAAAAACAAACGTCGCCTCTTGATTGGTACAGATGCTCGCATTGTTGATACATGCCAACGTTTATTCCCAACGGGTTATCAGCGCATTGCTGCACTTGCAACTAAAATGATGTAAGTTGTCATCATTAAAAAAGCCATTCTCTGTGAATGGCTTTTTTATTTTTGGTCGAAGTCAACAGTCCCTAATTAAATCAGAACTTTAATTTTTGATTTCTTCCAAAAGAATTGATAATAACTGGCTTGAAATATACATAAGCAGACAAAGGAAAGTGCATAGGCAATCCAAATGCCCGTTAATCCCCAAAGTGAGCTAAACCAATAAGCACATGGCACTTCGATTAAAATAATCGTGAAAATATTAATCAGCATCGGTACATTAACGGTTCCGCTGGCACGCATAATTGAAGCAAAGATCGCACTCGCGCCAAAGAATAAAATTGACCACAACACTATAAATAAAAGCTGCTGACCTAATTCAATTACACTGTGTTCAGTAATAAATAACGCCATTAAATACTTTGAGAACAGATAAGCAAGCGTGATTAAACTTCCAGTGAATAACAGATTCATGCCTAAAGCTGTACGCGTCACTTTTGCGAGCAAATTGGGTTTACCTGCGCCAATTGCCTGAGCTGCAAAAATAGAAGCCGCGATGGAAATGGATAAGGCTGGAAATTGAATATAGTTCAAGACTTGGTTCACTGCACCGTAAGCAGCAGTGGCATGTGCGCCATAACGGTTGACGAGTCCAATGATGACCAGACCTGCTAAAGAGGTCGTCACCATTTGAATGCCCGTCGGGATGCCTAATTTTAAGATTAACTTACATAATTCGGCATCATAATGAATATGCTGCAAAAGTTGACGGTCAATTTTCAGCGGATGATTTTTATAGTTAAGATAAAAAGCCAAGAAAATTAGAACTGCCGCATAGCCCATAATGGTTGCGATGGCTGGTGCAATAATGCCGAGAGCGGGAAAGCCAAAATAGCCTTTCAGTAACACAGGCGTAACAGCTAAGCCAATTAAACTGGTAAGGCTCAAAGCAATCAGTGGGGTGACACTATCCCCAACGCCTCGCAGAATCGACGTATAAATAATATAGACAAATAATAAGGGACTGCCTACGAGCATCCATTCTACATAGGGTAATGAGAGATGCATGACGGTTGGATCTGTGCCCAATAAATTCAAAATATGTTTGGCGAAGATCAGGCCGAGAACAGCAATAATACTGCCGCCGATCAAGGTCATAAATAATGTTGAGCCGATAACAGCACGCACTTTTTGTAAGTTTTGTGCGCCCCATGCCTGACCCACTAACACCGTTGTACCTGCTGAAATCCCGATCACGAATGCCAACAAGAAGAACAAAATTGGAAAGAACACTGATACAGCGGCAATCGCATCAACCCCCATCATTTGCCCGACGAAAATGGTATTAATCGTGCCAGACAGATTTTGCAGAATATTGGTGGCGATCAGCGGCACTAGGAAAACAAAAAAGGTTTTCCATAAATTGGGTTGCATGACGAGGGGTTGACGAGGTGTCATTCAAATTCCTTAACGCTTCATCCTAGCTAGAATGAACAGCTTTTGTTCAACATAGCACAAGCAGTGTTGAAGTGATGGTAATTCAATTTTATTTTTTGTTGATTAGCAACGCTCCAGGATTTCACCCGCTCGTTGTAAGGTTTGATCTGTCTTGGCAAAGCAGAATCGGATTAATCGCAGTGAACTCGGTGCTTGCTGGTAAAATACAGAAATTGGAATCGCAACAATTTTGTGTTGCTCCGCCAAGAATTGACACATTTCAATATCATTTAAATCGGGGCGAATCTTACTGTAATCGAGATTTTGAAAATAAGTACCTTGTGATGGCACAAACTTGAAACGAGAGTTTTGGATCTGTTGATTAAACAGGTCTCGTTTCTGCTGATAAAAACTTGGCAGCTCTAAAATATGCTCAGGATGCTGTTGCATATAATTTGCTAAAGCGATTTGACAGGGCGTAGTGCCACAGAAATTGGCAAATTGATAAATTTGTCTAAACAGCTGCATCAAGGCTGGAGAGGCGACACAATAACCCGTTTTCCATCCTGTAACATGATAAGTTTTTCCAAAAGAACCGATGACAAAACTACGATCACGGAGTTCTGGAAAATGAAGTGCGCTGTAGTGCATTTGTCCATCAAAGACCAAATGTTCATATACCTCATCGGATAGCACTACAATATTTTTATTTTGAATGAGTTCAATCAGTCGCTTCCAATCTTGTTCTGACCAAATTGCACCTGTTGGATTGTGAGGAGTATTGACAATAATCATGCGAGTTTTTTCGTTAATACTGTCTTTTACTTTTTGCCAATCTACGTGAAAAGTAGGCGCTTCCAAATGGATATGGATCGACTGACCACCTGCCAGTTGAACTGCTGGGCCGTAACTGTCATAGCTTGGATCAAAGATAATGACTTCATCACCAGCATGAATACAGGCTTGGATCGCGCAAAAAATCGCAATGGTTGCGCCGGGTGTGATGGTTATTTCAGTAACAGGATCAAGTTGTTGTTGATCGCGTGCAAAGAACTGTTTCGCGAGTTGTTCTCTTAATGCCAGTACTCCATCACCAGCAGGGTATTGATTATAGCCATCCAGTGTTGCTTGGCTAAGCGCTTCAAGCAGTGCGGGTGGTGCAGGAAAGTCAGGAAAACCTTGTGAAAGATTCAGCGCTTTGAGTCGCTGTGCAAGCTCAGTCATGACACTAAAAATCGTAACGCCTTGGCTTGGGAGTTTTGACTGAAGTTGCAACATGATGATTAACCTCATTCCATTTTATTTTGATGTGATTGTAGCGATAAAAAATGGCTTTTTCCAAATTGTCGATCTCAAAAATAAAAAGTGATCTGTCTCTCTCGATCTTTCGAAAAATGTGTTTCTGATCAAGAGAAATACTGGAATTGTGTCTTAATAAAAACAATACTGACAGAATTGGTCGGTTTTGATTTAAATTTGTCAAATTAATCGTTAATTTTCAACAATATACTGTATTTTAATTTTATTTTTTAAGCGATATAATTTATAGCGAGTGATTAAAAGAAATACAAGTTATTGTGAAATGGGACATTCAGTAATGGACAGTTTCGATCTGAAAATACGCTATCCACATCATATTGATTTAAAAGATGTAGAGCAGCTTGGAGCACTCAATACCATTGGGGTGTTAACTCGTTTTGATAAAATGGGTTGGAAACAGCAACTTAGTCGGTGGCTGCAATTAGATGGTGCAAGTCCAACTTTTACCATTACAGATGGAAAGACGGAACGGACGATAGAAATTGTTTTGAATACTTATGGCTCAGCGCAAGAGCTGAAGTTTATTGTAAAGACAGATATTCCAGTAGTTGTTGCTAAAAAACAGATATTTGGACTAATTACGCGTCAGGCAAAAGAAAAGATTCATTTCAATCAATTGTCATTAGTGCAAGTGAAAGCTTATCTCACTGCATTTTTAAAGCAGGATACAGATGCTTTAGCGCGCTATTACCAAGAAAGTAAATATGTGGTCTGATCTTTTGAAAGGGGCGAAGTATCTCTTCTCTAAATTTGGTCTAATTCTGATTGTATTTTATTTAAGTTACGCCAATCTCAACTTTAAGTGAAAATCTATAGAATCCCCCTTTGATAAAGGGGGACTAATTCTGAAATTACTAGAGGTATTGAATTTTTGATGTTCCTCCCTTTTTAAAGGGAGGTTAGGAGGGATTTTTAAACATATCAAAAAGTATATATGCAATTGATATTAAATTATTTTTATATAAGGGTAAGATTGGCTTTTAAATTATAAAAAAGAGCGGCAAAACAGTGATATCTTGCCGCTCCTGAGTAGATCATTTACAAAACATTTTCCACAATCGCGCGAATAACTCCGAGCGCCAAACCGATAAATGCACCTACGATCACACCATTCACACGAATCATATGTAAATCACCACCAACCTCACTTTCGATTTTGGCAATCATTTCTCTTGAGTCCCATTCATGGATGCGTTCGCTGATATAACGAATAATCTTGTCGCTATATTGCTCACTAAAATTGATCGCTAAGCCGACCATTTTTTCATTCAAAACTTGGCGAACTTTTTCATTCTGAATCAAGCTTTCTCCAAGCTGTTGAATCGCAGCCTGCAAGTTGGTTGCTATGCCTGAATCTTCCTGCATTAAATCAGTTTTGATCGCATCACATAAAATAGCGATGGCACCACTGATAAAGTTGAGTACTTGTGGACTATCCAAAAGTGCATCTTTACCATCATTTAAACGCTGGCTCGCTTCACTATTGCCATCTGCAAGTTGTAACATCAGTGAATGCGTTGTCGCTTCAATGTCTTGTCGCCACGGATGCTCTGGATTCGCCAACATGGATTCCACTTTTTCAATCAGTGAATCAATGGTTCTTTGTTGTACATCAATACCGATCCAACTTGCACCTTTTGCCAGTTTCCAAACACCCAATTCTTGAAAGAGTTTACGGGATAAATCGCGAGCTTCTTCTGGATGTGAAACCATCCATTCATGTGCAAGATCAAGACCTCGTTGTAGAACATCTTGATGGAAATCATTTTCCAAAACGGCACGTAACATTTCGCTGGCAAGCTTATTGATTTTGGTACTACGCACCCATTGCACACTGTTATTTTGAACGAAATGTGCGATTTGATCTTGGCTGACAAATTCAAAAATTCTGGGCACAGTATGCTGGATCATCTGTACCACTTGTTTATTATTTTTTGGATTGGCAAGCCATTCGCCCACAGCCAAACTTAAATCTGCATTTTGCAAACTACGTTGAACGACTTGTGGTGATAGGAAATTTTCCTGTACAAAGCGACCCATAGATTCAGCTATACGGGCTTTGTTACGTGGAATAATTTCAGTATGGTCACGCAACAGCTTCGGTAACGGCATTTTCCCAAATGGATTACGAAATAGAACGGTAACGGCATACCAGTCAGCTAATCCACCAACAACACCAGCCTCAGCGGCAAGCATGAAAATATGGATGATCCATTTATATTCAGGGAGAAAATGTGCCGCGACCATTAAGCCAATCCATGACACCACAGCGATGATTAAGGCCATAGTGGCAAAGTATTTACTTCTTTGCAGGCTAGGTACGTGGATCTCTTCAGCTGAACTCATCTAGTCATCCTTTAAATTCATTTTTTGTTTTCAGGTGGCGCAGGTGGTTGTAGAACTTCACCTGTTGGACTCAACCCGTATTTTTGTCCCAAGGATTGCAAGATCAACTGAGCATCAAATGCATCAGGGGATTGTTCCTGAGTCTTGAAACATTCAATAGTATACGACACTTGGATTGGATCAATATTGACCACTTGTGGCATATCATAGAATGGATCAGGCCAAAAGGCGGGATGACGACGATAATAACCATAAGGGTAGTAATTAGGTGTTGGATAAATAACGGCCTGACGTTGAGCCTTGTGGCGTGCATTACTTGGGTCATCCATAACGGTGAAGTAACGGAAGCCATTTTTCACCGTGGTTTGCGCAGCTTTTAATAAGGTAATTTCCTCTGCGGTACCATAACTCAAATTATTATCAGCTTGAAAACCGACCCGGAAAGTTTTGTTATTTAATGGATAAGCGGTAAATTGGCCGAGCTGATCAAAGGTTCTCGGTTGAGTGGGTAAGCTTGCACATCCTGCCACTGTCAAAGCAACAAGGAGTGGGGTGCACATCAATAAACGTTTCATATGCAATTCCTATGGTTTAAAGCCGTGGGAGTAAGGCTTAAAAACTACTATTCGGTTGTGTTAAAAACTCAAGTTCTTCTGCTGAAGAGTCGCGACCTAAAATTTTATTCCGATGTGGATATCGACCAAAACGGTCAATAATCACCTTATGTTTTTTCTCAAAACTGAGATTAATTTCATTGCCTAAGCGTTGAAACAGTTGCAGCGCAAATTCATGAATGACTTTTGATTCACTATGCATAAACGGCATATATAAAAAAGAGCGCTGATCAGGGCTTAACTGAGCATCAAGTTGTAAACTAATTGTTTCTTGTGCCAGTATCAGGGCAATTCCATCATAAGCAAAGGCTTGAGCCTGATCTCGATATAGATTACGAGAGAACTGATCAAGGATAATAATTTCAGCGAGCCGTCCTTCTGCTGTTTTGCGCCATGACCAAAGTTCCCCTTGGCTTGCTTGTTGGTGAATTGTTTGAAAAAGCGCATGAATTTTTGCATCAAATTCATCACTTTTCGCATACCAAAGTGAGCGATGATCTGGATCGAACCAAAAATCTAGAATATCTTGCGCTTGCATGGGTGAGTACTCTTCGGAAGGTTTATTTTCAATAAAATCACAATTTCAGCGTGTCTTATGTAACAAGATTGTGATAAAAATTGCCAAACTAAATCAGATGACTAGCGCAGAATTGTCGTTATAATTGGCATCACAATGAAGTCGTTCCCTTTGATTTGGTCGGCTGATCTTGAATAAGCGAGCATATAAATTATGAATCAACCCAGCACACATTCTTCCTCTGTGATACCAAATTGGGTAGATGCTTCGCTATTAACAGGGATGCTGCGTGGCATAGAGCGTGAAAGTTTACGCATGCAAAGCAATGGATTTTTATCACAAAAAAACCATCCTAAAGCTTTAGGTTCAGCGCTGACGCATCCACATATCACCACAGATTATTCTGAAGCGTTGATGGAGTTTATTACCACGCCGCACAACACTATTGCTGCTGCATTAAATGAGTTACGCGATATTCACACGGTTGTACATCAACATTTGGAAGCAGGTGAAAAGCTATGGCCATTATCAATGCCATGTATGCTGGATGATGATGAAGAAAATATTAAATTAGCCCAATACGGCACGTCTAATATTGGGCGTTTTAAGACCTTGTATCGTCATGGTTTAGGTGTGCGTTATGGTCGCCGTATGCAGACAATCTCAGGCGTACACTATAATTTATCTTTCCCTGAAGAATTGTTTGCCGAATTAAAGCAACATGAAAGCAATCCTGAGCTAAAGCAACTTAGCCTACAAGATTATCGCAGTCATCGTTACTTTGGTTTGATTCGTAACTTTATTCGTTTAACGCCATTGGTTATGTATTTATTGGGGGCAAGTCCTTCAGTTTGTCGTTGTTTTTTAACCAATCGCCAACATCATTTACAGCCGTTGGTCAAAGGTACACTTTATTTACCAGAGGCAACGGCATTGCGAATGGGGCGTCTGGGGTATCAGAATTCAGCTCAGAAACAATTAGGAATTCATTATAACGACTTGCATGATTATTTAGAGGGATTGCAAAAGGCAGTGCATACGCCGTATCCACCCTTTACTGATTTAGGTTTGAATGATCAAAATGGCGAACCTATTCAGATTAATGACCATGTTTTACAGATTGAAAACGAGTACTACAGCCTTGTCCGTCCAAAACAAGTGCCTGAAGCTGGAGAGACACCGTCACAAGCATTGAAAAATCGTGGCGTGGGATATGTCGAACTTCGTGCAGTAGATGTGAACCCTTACAGTGAAATTGGGATCGACGAAATAACGGCAGGTTTCTTGGAAAGTTTAGCGCTTTATTGCTTACTGCAAGATAGTCCAGATTTGTTTGATGAAGAACAAGAGCAAGTTGATCGTAACCAAACTGAAGTGGTCAATCGTGGTCGCGCAGCTGATGCCAAAATTGAAGAAGGGCATACAACAACTTCATTACAAGCTTGGGCGCAAAAGCATTTAGATGCCATCAAAGATTGTGCTGTTTTATTAGATCAGATGTCGGCGACATCACTGTATCAAGATGCGCTGCATATTATGCAACAGCGTTTAGATCATGTTGATGCAACACTTTCATCGCATGTGATTGAAGATACTTTGAAGCATGGCGGTACTTGGAATTTTGGTAGCATGATGGCTGAGCAGCATGTCCATCGTTATGATCAACATCAGTTAAGCCAAGAACGAGCTGAATATTTTGAACAGTTAGCGCAAACTTCTTTGCAAAAACAGTCGCAACTTGAACAAGATAACGACACGAGTTTTGAGCAATATCTTGCACAATACCGTTAAAATTTTAGAGGACTTCCCATGCGATGGAATTACCGTTTAGTTAGTGCAGTTCTGGTACTGACCAGCATTATTGGTATCTCGTTTGCGTTGTATTTAGAGCATGTTCAAGGTTTAGAACCTTGCCCGCTGTGTATTTTCCAACGTATTGGTCTCATTGGAATGGGGCTAGTGGCGTTGATTGCATTTATTCATAATCCTATTTCAAATGGTTTTAAGCGGTTTTATGCATTATTGGCAACTTTATCAATTGGTTGGTCTGTTGGTGTTGCCGCTCGCCATGTTTGGTTGCAGCATTTGCCACCAGATAAGGTGCCTAGCTGTGGTCCAGGTTTAGACTATTTAGTTGAAGCATTGCCAATGAAAGCAGTTTTCCAAGAAGTGCTTTCAGGTTCTGGTGAATGTGCTGCAATAGATTGGACTTTCTTAGGTCAATCACTACCTGTTTGGTCGTTTATCTATTTCCTTTTGATTTTATTGGTTTGCTTATGGCAGTTATTTAGAAAGTATCCAAAATAAATATTATTTAGATATTTTAAAGCCCTAGAGATCATGGTGTTTCTAGGGTTTTATTTTTGGTTGAAAATTGAGATCCAGAATTAAAAAAACTACGCATAGGATATAGACAGATAGGTCTGTTTTTTGTAAAGTGCCGCTGATTATTTACACTATTGATTATAAAAAATGCTTTTTAATATATTTAATGTATTAGAAAAAATGGGGCTAAGTGCACAGAAGCGTGCGATACACGTACAATTTTCTAATAACCTTCTGAATAGTCAGATTTTTCTTCAGAGAATACAAGGGCAGCATCAACTTAATTCAGGTTTAGAGGCTGAATTAATTTGCCTTTCAACCAATGCTCTAATTCCCTTAAAACAATTTATTGGAACGCAGGTTGCAGTTGATCAGGTTACCGACTCAGGACAACTGTTTCGAACCACGGGAATTGTGACAGAGGCCAGTTATGGACAAAGTGATGGCGCTTTAACGCTATATAAATTGACCATAAAAGATGCGACTAGTTTATGGCATAAACGTCGTAATAGCCGAGTTTTTATGAATAAAACGATTGTGGAAATCACAGAAGTTTTATTCAAGGAGTGGCAAGAACGAAGTCCACTTTTTGCAACAAGTTTAAGTCTTGATTTGAGTGGCTTAAGCCAAAATTACGACATTCGTCCATTTGCGATGCAACATAATGAGTCAGATTACGACTTTCTTACACGTTTATGGCGCAGTGAGGGTGTGAGTTGGCTCGTTGATGAAGCTGAACTTTTTGTACTTCATTCGAATATACCTATCAAAGCCCAAAAGCTGCGATTGATTGATGATAATAGTCATTATAAAGCTTTAGCTCGACGTAGTATTCGTTATCACCGTAGTAGTGCAACAGAATTCCAAGACAGCATTACGGATTTTGTTGCGATACGCAGCTTGCAACCGACTGCGGTGCATGTGCAACGTTGGCAACCCGATGCTTTAGCACAAGACGAAGGTGCAGGCTCAGTGGTTACAACTCATAATCATTCGGAAAGCTTTGATTCCGCCAGTTTGAGCCTTGAGCAGGCATGGCACATTAGCCCAGCTTGGATGCAAGACTTGCAGGGGGAAGACCAAGCCACTGCTTCTGGGAACAGCCAGTTAGAAAAACTGAATCAACAATTCAATGACATGTATGCCAGCCAAGCCAAATACTTTAAGGCTTATAGTACTGTGCGTGATAGCCAAGTTGGTTATTGGTTCAATTTTAGGGAGCATCCCGAAATTGATCTGCATAATGGGGTTGATCAAGAGTTCCTAATTATCGCCAAAAATTTCTATAACCAAAATAATTTACCGAAAGATATTCAGCAACAAGTTAACCAATTATTAAGTCATAGTCGTTGGGAACAACAACGTTATGTGGACGCTGAACGTCAAGGTAATGAACTGACTTTAATTCGTCGTCAAATCAAAATTATTCCTGAATATGATCCAGAACAGCATCGTGCTATAGCCTATCCACAACGTACCAAAGTGGTTGGCCCTGAAGGCGAAACCATTTATGTAGATGAGTGGGGGCGTATCAAAGTCCGCTTTCTATTTACCCGTATTGACGATCATGGACATGATGGTGGGGCAGGTAGCAATGACAATGACACTGATTCAGCATGGGTCGATGTTCTCACGCCTTGGGCTGGGGAGGGGTACGGTGCACGTTTCTTGCCACGTATTGGTGAGGTGGTAGTCATAGACTTCTTTGATGGCAATATTGACCGTCCTTTTGTCACCGGGCGAATTCATGAAGCGCAGCGTTCACCGACCAAGTTTGATATTAAAGGACAGCTTCCAGATACCAAAAAACTCAGTGGTATCCGTAGTCAGGAGGTTAATGGTGGTGGTTTTAACCAGTTACGTTTTGATGATACGACAGGACAAATTAGTACCCAGTTACAAAGTAGTCATGCTGCGACACAATTGAATTTAGGTAATTTAAGTCATCCTAAAATTCAAGAAACTAGTAATGGTCGTGGAGAGGGCTTTGAGCTTAGGACCGATGCTTGGGGCGCTGTACGTGCTGGCAAGGGTATGCTGATTAGTACTTATGCCCAAGAACAGGCAATTGCTGATCATTTGGAAGCCCAATCTGTGAAACAACAATTGCAATCTAGCCAAGGTAATGCCAAGGCACTTAGTGAAGTTGCCAAGAATCAGCAGACTGATGAAATTGAATCATTAGAACAATTAAAAGAATTTGCCGCGGGGATTGAGGAGAAGATTGCTAAGTTTAATAAGGCAATGCTTTTACTCAGCTCACAAAATGGTATTGGTTTAAGTAGTGATGAAGATATTCATATCTCTGCGGATGGACAAATCAATCAGACCGCCAGCGGCAGTATTAATCTAAGTTCACAAAAAAATCTGATTGCTCATATACAAAACAAGATTAGTTGGTTTGCAGCTGAAAATGGCATTAAGCAGGTTGCAGCGAAAGGAAAGTTTGAAATGC
This sequence comes from Acinetobacter sp. UBA6526, assembly GCF_002434875.1. Classification (NCBI taxonomy): domain Bacteria; kingdom Pseudomonadati; phylum Pseudomonadota; class Gammaproteobacteria; order Moraxellales; family Moraxellaceae; genus Acinetobacter; species Acinetobacter sp. UBA6526. The sequence goes on from NZ_DJLC01000089.1 coordinate 13,186, forward strand.
ATGCACAGTCAGATGGAATTGATTTCTTCGCCAAGAGAGCTATTCAGGTAATTTCAACTGAAGATAAAATTTATATTACTAGCCCTAAGGAAATTAGCTTTACGGCTGATGGATCTGCATTAAAAATCAATGAGTCTGGTATCTTTCTTATTACTAGTGGTAAGTTTGAAGTTAAAGCGGGACAACACAAATTTAAGGCTGGGCAGCAAGTTAAAGTAGAGGTTCCAACTTTACCTATCGTTGATGAAATGAAAACATTCACTAATAAATGGGATTTTTATGACTTATTTTATGAGTCTAATTTTTCAGAAGTAAAATATAAATTAATCAATAATAAAAATAACTCTTATGTTTCAGGAACTTTGGATGCGCATGGACGAACTCAGCGTATTAATACATTTAACAACGATGATCATGACATTCTCATCGGTACCGATGGTGACTGGACAGTTTCATTGGATGATGGAATAGAGGTTGAAAATTTTGAATACAACTGTAGTTGTTCGCATGAAGATCATCTGGATCAGGAAGAAATATAAGTATGGATTGTTTAGCTAATATAAAATTTTTGGATGTGCTTAATCAGCCTATTAATGGTTTAGTTCACCAACTTTGGATCGGTTCAATACTCATTTCTGATCATGTTACTTCTACTAGTGGAGAATCTGTATGGATTAAACGTCCAGTTGGAACAATTATTGATGTTCGGGTAAAAAGTCTTACATCAGGAGAATATAAATCAAAAGTTAAAATACAGCTTATTGGTGAAAAGACCATATTCATTGTACGTAGCCCAAAAGTTTTATTAAAAGGTGTAAAACTTTCGGCAAAAGATGTAGCTACGGGCACTTATGTAAGATCAACCTATATTGTTGCAGAAGGAGACTATCTAGGTCGAATTGCGGATGATAATCATACTACTATAAACGAATTGATAAGAATTAATAACTTAGAAAGCGATTCAGATATTCGGCCTGGGCAAATTTTAAAGATCCCTATTAAAAAAACAGAAGCGCAAACACCATCATCTGAAGTTAAGCAAAAAATACAAATAGTAAATCCAAGTCAGCAAGAAAAAACAAAAATTATTGTTGTTCAACAGAATGATTCTTTAGCCTTAATTGCTAAACTGACTAGTAATACAGTTGATGAAATAAAAAAACTCAATGGTCTAAGTAGTGAGAAGCTTGGTCAAACGCAAAAATTAAAGGTCTATGATCGTCAAGTAGCATCTATAGTAAAAAAAACGCAAATATTAAAGAACAAAGAAGAGGAAAAGCCAGTAACGCTACCAAAAGTTACGCAAGATGCATCAAAGAATAAGGAAAAGGCTCCTATAGTAAAAATAGAGTCTAAGGCTCAGGCCACCTCTAAAGTTTCTCAAAGAAATGAAAAGGCAATTGCAAGGTTGCATCCCCAAGTGAGGGGATTAATGAGGAAGTTTATTAATGATGTATATCTGAAGCATCAAATACAGCTTGTTATTGTTCAAGATTATAGAACATATGAACAACAAGATGCTTTATATGCAAAGGGTAGAACAACTTCCGGTCGGATTGTAACAAAAGCTAAAGGTGGTCAAAGTAATCATAATTTTGCCTTAGCTGTTGATATTTTTCCATTGTGGGCAGATGGTAAACTTCATATGGATGCAAAGTCAGATGCTGAAAATATTAAAATTTTGAAAAAGGTTGCACCTATAGGAAAGAGTATTGGGTTGGAGTGGGGCGGAGACTGGAAGTCAATTACTGATAATCCACACTTTCAATTAAAAACAGGCAAGACAATGTCTCAGCTTAGACAATTAACTAAAGATGCTGGTGGAGACCCTTTAAAGGTGAAATATGATGTTAAATAAGAAGCTTTTTCTCGTAAAAATTACTACTATTATTTTTATGTTCTTAACAGGTTGTAATCTATCAGCTAAAACAAATCCATCTTCTGAAAAGGTTTTTGAGCTCGATTTAACAAATCAAGGAATTAGCTCCGAAGGTGGGGGGATAGAATTGGAAAAGAGCGGGAAGAACTGTTTCCTTATACTTAGTATTTATGGAGAAACAGGTCAAGAAAAATACAAGTTTAAATTTAATAAAAATAATTTGATATCAACTAATTATGTGAATTACAGATATAGAAATGGATTGATAAATATCGATGACGATCTTAAAGATCTTATTGCAGATGATCATAGTGAGCTAAGTGATAGTGATATGGAGTTGGTTGTCGATAAAGTATTTATTGGAAGCGAAAACATAAATATTACCCAAAAGTTTAATACATATAAGCGGAAAGTACCTTCCAACATTTTAATTAAGAACTGTAACTAAACTTTAAGAAAACCATTTAGTTATCGAATTTAAATAGTTTTTATCTGTAATAGCTTATGCGGCTCAAATCTATTCTGAGTTCGCGATACACTATGACGGGGTTCTTTTTGAGATATATGCAGTCATAACCTACTAAAAAGTGAAGCTTTGAAAGAGTAGAAGAGCTTATGCGCTAAAAAAATGTGCTGCTTGGAGTACTTAGGTACCAATGTAACAACTTATCTTTTAAATATTTTTGTAAAAAAAGCTCAGCTATACAGCTGAGCTTTTTAAATTTTAAGTCTCAACAATTCCTTCTAGATCATCAAAGGTATAATTATTCGGCACATTAATCATATGTGTTTGAACACCATCCTCAATAACTTCACCGACTTCTGGATATAACCAACGGGTGATTTGTTCAGCGACACTTGAATGATATTGAATTTCAAAATGATTCAAACCATAAAATACGGCTTTATGCGTATCTGGCAATTTAAGCTGAAAACGAGGGTTTGGATGTTCACCCAAAGCACTCTTAACACTGACGAGATAATCCCCAATTACTTTAAGTGCTTTATTTTTAACTTTCTCAAATTCTAATGTTCCAGCAATCAGGAATGTGTTGATATGTGAGGGTAATGGCGCTGGCTTACGATTGTCATCTGCAAAGCCGATACGTGCGTCATTATGTTCCCAATCATCATCACGAACACTACCATAACGCAGATCGAGTATCCCATTACTACGGACATTCACTAATTGACCAATAAGACTGATAAAAGGGAAAGCACCCAGTTTATCTTGTAAAATAAATCCAAAGCGTTCAAGTACCGCACCATGATGAGGCGAACCGATACAAACGAGGTTCTCAACCATGTGAACCCATTGATATAAGTTCTGTTTTCCATAAAACAATGCACTACGAGAGACTAACCCACCCATACTGTGACCGATTAAATCGATACTTGTAATACGTGGATTTCGTTGTACTAAGTCTTCCAATACATTGGCAAAACTACGACCATTCGCGGAAATACGACGGCCTGTGTTGTAGTTAAGGTACAGCATCGTATTATTGTCACGTTGTGCTAAGAGGCGTTCACCAATCCCACCATAACGTTGATTTGACCAACTTAAATGGTTCATACATAAACCATGTGTCAAAATCACAATACGCCCAGTTAGCTCACCTTGCTGTAATGATCCATAATGATCATAAAGCACCATTGGTAAAGCCATTGGATTGTGCTGTTTCAAGAAGAAATCACCAAAGATTCCATTGAGTGCACCAACTACAAAATGAAGGGTTGGATTCAATGGTTTATCATGCAAAACAGGAAATTTTTCAACGATATGGCGTAAACTTGGTGCAAGAAAACTGCTACCGTATTTTTGCAGTGCATCGTAAGAAAATTGATAAAATTTCTGTAGTTGCGGCAATTTTTGTAATTTTTTTGCTTTTTGTGCGCTTAAACCAAGTGTAGTCCTTAACACTTCAGTTTGCACCAATTGCACCAATTCGTGAACACCACTTAAACTTGTGCTCACAAGTTGTGCCAAACCTTCCAAAACATCTGCCTGACTTGGGGGCGTACTGTCCCATTTGCAGTAGGTTTCATGCAGAGGTGTTAAACTTGGCATTTTTATTTCCCCATCCTTGATATATATACCGAAGGTTTGAAGTTATTAACTTATCATTGTTTAGATAAACTACAACAAACTCTTACATCTTATGTCTTTCATAAGTAATTTTTTTAGAATACTGATGAACGGAGTACAGTATCGTTATTTGTGTCGGACAATATCGAGCTTAAATGTAATTTATATTGTTATATGTTTATCTATTAAGCAGAATAATGTGATTTATTTCACAACAAGTCAAGTTGTTGTCTATTTTGGTGCGTATGGAAATTATATATTTACACGGCTTCCGTAGTAGTCCGATGTCTATAAAAGGGCAACAATTGAAACATTATTGTGCAAAATTAGGCGATGTGCATGTTCATCTCCCTGATTTAAATCTTTCTCCAGATCAAGTGATTAAACAAGTTTCTGCCTTGATTGAGACATTACAAAATCAAAAAGTTGTGTTGGTAGGGAGTAGCTTGGGAGGTTTTTATGCGACATACTTTGTCGCCAAATATGCTTGTCCAGCTGTACTGATCAATCCTGCTATGCAACCATGGCAATTATTTCAAGATTTATTTGGGATTGAGCAAATACCACTCAAAGTCACCGAATCATGGACACTTGATCATGATCAATTGCAGCAATTACAATCGATTGCTGACACGAAGTTACGTCATGCTGATAAAATTCTCGTGCTATTGCAGCAAGGCGATGAGGTCTTGGATTATCGTCAAGCACAACGTTATTATAGTGCAGCAGGTCCATCCTCATTGATTTTAACCGACGCTAATGGTAATCATGCAATGGATGATTTTGAAGAAAAATTACCCTTAATTCTCGAGTTTTTATCGGCAGCCATCCAATAAGGAAGTCAGACCCAGTGACACAATACACGGCACAATCCCTTGAAGTTCTTTCTGGTTTAGATCCTGTTCGTCGTCGACCAGGCATGTATACCGATACCTCGCGTCCAAACCATTTGGCGCAAGAAGTGATCGATAATGCTGTGGATGAAGCACTCGCAGGACATGCAAGCCAGATTTGTGTCAAGGTTTATGAAGATGGTTCTTTATCAGTAGAGGATAATGGGCGTGGTATGCCCGTCGATATTCATCCTGAATATGGGCAAAGTGGTATTGAGATTATTCTGACCAAGCTGCATGCAGGTGGCAAATTTAGTACCGATAATTATCAATTCTCGGGTGGTCTACACGGTGTTGGGATTTCCGTGGTCAATGCTTTATCTACGCGTGTTGAAGTTGCCGTTCAACGACAAGGCAATTTGTATCAGATGGCCTTTGAGCAAGGCGAACCTGTTGCCCCTTTATCCGTATTGGAAGGTAAAGTTGCAAAACGTGCGACGGGAACTACAGTACGTTTCTGGCCAGAAGCCAAATATTTTGATAGTCCAAAATTTGCATTAAAAGCACTAAAACATAATTTAAAGGCCAAAGCAGTTTTAGCGGCAGGTCTCAAAATTACTTACGACGATAAGATTAATAAAGAAAAGATTGAGTGGCAGTTTGAAAATGGTCTAGTTGACTATTTAATGGATGAGTTGGAAGACCGAGAGATTTTACCAAGTCCTGCATTTGTGAGCAGTGGGCAAGCAGAACGTGCTGCATGTGAATTTGCGATCTGTTGGAATGTCGAAGGTGGTGAACAAATTCAAGAAAGTTACGTCAACTTGATTCCAACCGCACAAGGTGGTACTCATGTGAATGGGTTACGTTCAGGTGTAACCGAAGCTTTACGTGAGTTTTGTGAGTTACGCAGTTTGTTACAACGGAACGTCAAACTTTCTGCTGAAGATGTTTGGGATGGTGTGAATTTCATTTTATCTTTGAAATTTCAAGAACCTCAGTTTTCAGGTCAAACCAAAGAGCGTCTATCGAGTCGTGAAGCATCCAATATTGTTTTAAATATTGCCAAAGATGCCTTTGCTTTATGGTTAAACCAACACGCCGAGATTGCGACACAATTGGCTGAGATGGCGATTGCTAAGGCTGGGCGTCGTCTAAAAGCGGCAAAGAAAGTTGAGCGTAAGAAAATTGTTGCAGGGCCAGCCTTACCTGGAAAATTAGCAGATTGTGTGGGCTTAACGCGTGAAGACAGTGAATTATTTATTGTCGAAGGGGATTCTGCGGGTGGCAGTGCCAAGCAAGCGCGTGATAAGAATTTCCAAGCGATTATGCCGATCCGTGGAAAAATCTTAAATACATGGGAAGTATCTTCAGATGAAGTATTAGCTTCACAAGAGGTACATGATATTGCCATCGCCATCGGTGTTGATCCGGGAAGTGATGATCTTTCTGAATTACGTTACGGTAAGATTTGCATCCTTGCTGATGCAGACTCGGACGGTTTACATATTGCGACGTTGCTCTGTGCCTTATTTGTGAAACATTTCCCTGCCTTAGTTGAAGAAGGTCATCTTTTTGTGGCGATGCCACCGCTGTTCCGTATCGATATCGGTAAAGATGTGCACTATGCCTTGGATGATGACGAACTTGAAACCATCTTGAAAAAGATCAAAGGCAATAAGAATCCACAAATTACCCGATTTAAAGGATTAGGTGAGATGAATGCCAGTCAGCTACGTGAAACGACAATGGACCCGAATACACGTCGTTTGGTGCAATTGGATTTGGATGATGCACATTTAACTGCTGGTTTGTTAGATAAGTTACTTGCGAAAAAACGTTCAGCCGATCGTAAGCATTGGTTAGAACAAAAGGGTAATTTAGCGGATATCGTGGTGTGATACCGGATCAAAAATAATTTTTAAAAGCCAAGCATATGCTTGGCTTTTTTTCTTATTAATATTATTGAGTCTTTTATTGAATAAATTTGCATCATTTTAGTTCATTACGTATTTTTTGTATGCAGTGTTGTATACAAGATTGGATTTTCATCCAAAACTTATAGTTAATATTTATATAAAACAGCATCTTAAATTGTTGGCATAGAAATTGAATAACTCCATTCAGTAAAGATCAAAATATCAATGGGTGGAGAAAAAAGATGCAAAATAAATTCATGTCAATGTCTGTGTTAATGGCAGCGATGATGGGGGTAGGCTTGGTCGGTTGTTCTAAGCCAGCGGAAAAAACAGAACAAACAAAAACAGAATCCACAGCGACACCAGCAGCTGATGGTGACACGATTAAAGTGGGTATTCTTCATTCACTTTCAGGTACGATGGCAATTTCTGAGACATCACTTAAAGATACTGCCCTCATGACCATCAATGAAATTAATGCCAATGGTGGAGTATTAGGCAAAAAATTAGAACCTGTGGTGGTTGATCCTGCATCTGATTGGCCGTTGTTTGCTGAGAAAGCGCGTCAGTTAATTACTCAAGATAAAGTTGCTGTAATTTTCGGTTGTTGGACTTCAGTTTCTCGTAAATCTGTTTTACCTGTTGTCGAAGAACTCAATGGGTTGCTGTTCTATCCAGTGCAATATGAAGGTCAAGAACAATCTAAAAATATTTTCTATACAGGTGCTGCACCGAACCAACAAGCGATTCCAGCTGTTGAATATTTAATGAGTGACGAAGGCGGTAAGGCTGAGCGTTTTGTTTTACTCGGTACGGACTACGTTTATCCGCGTACCACCAACAAGATTTTACGTGCTTTCTTGAAGTCTAAAGGCGTTGCCGATGCAGACATCATGGAAGAATATACGCCATTTGGTCATAGCAACTATCAAACCATTGTTTCAAATATCAAAAAATTCTCTGCGGGTAAAAAGACTGCGGTGATTTCAACCATCAATGGTGATTCAAACGTTCCTTTCTATCGTGAGTTGGGTAACCAAGGCATCAAAGCATCAGATATTCCAGTGATGGCTTTTTCTGTCGGCGAAGAAGAGCTACGTGGTATTGATACTAAACCGTTGGTCGGTCATTTAGCATCATGGAACTATTTCATGTCAGTTAAAAATCCGAAAAATACGGATTTTGTGAATAAATTTAAGCAATACGCAGTCGAATATAAATTGCCAAATGCTGACAAAGTTGTGACCAACGATCCAATGGAAGCGACTTATGTCGGAATCAATATGTGGAAACAAGCGGTTGAAAAAGCAGGTACAACCGATGTTGATAAAGTTCGTGATGCAATGGCTGGTCAAACCTTCGCAGCACCATCTGGCTATACCTTAAAAATGGATGAGAGCAATCACCATTTACACAAGCCTGTGATGATTGGGCAAATCCGAGCAGATGGACAATTTGATGTGGTGTATAAAACCCCTGAGACCATCAAAGCAGAGCCTTGGAGTCCTTACATCCCTAAATAATTTCTTTCAAACCTGCTGTTTTAAGCAGCAGGTTTCTTCATTTTCCGCTTCAATCATTTCAAAAATACAGTAAATAAGGGGAGTCATATGGCGAAACAATATGTTTTGGCGCTGCTCTGTGTCATGGCGCAAGTGATTTTTAGCCCTGTATGGGCAGAGCAAGCCACATCGACGATAACACCAACAACAGTGACGCCTACAGCTTCTCAAGATGCAATTCAAACCTTTGTTCAAGCAGATTTTGCAACACGCCGAGCGATGTTGAATCAATGGCCTGCAAGTATTGAGGAGCTTGATCAATTGGTTGCTTATATTGATCAAAATCAGCTCTATACTGATAGCGTGGGACATACTTATATTCTGCAAGATGATGAAAAATTATTAAGCTATCCACAACAACAAGTCATTGAAAATTGGCCTGCGGACTTATCTCAAGTGACGTTGGTTAATACTTTACGCAAAGCTTTAAATTTCGGACAAGCCAAAGTTAAGCTCAATTCAAATGACGCATCGCAACGTTTAGCAGCGGTTGATATTTTAGAAAATAATTTGGATGAGCTAGATATTGCAACGGTAAAACAACTTTATCTGAATGAGAAAAATGATCAGGTCAAAGCACGTTTAGCGCAATTGAAAGCGCGTTTAGATTTTAACAGTACCGATGAGTTCACCAAGATTGAAGCAGTCAAAGTTCTTTCAGATTCTAATCGTCCTGATGTGTTGGCATTGATCGAACAGAGCTTAGCCCAACCCCAAAATAACGCAGTATTAAAAACAGCTTTAGTCGATGCGCAAAAGAAAATTAAAACACGTATTCAAATGAGTGAATGGTCTGGACATGTATTTTCGGGTCTAAGTACAGCAAGTATTTTACTTCTAGCGGCGTTGGGACTTGCGATTACTTATGGTTTGCTTGGTGTCATCAATATGGCGCATGGTGAGCTGATCATGATCGGCGCGTATACCACTTATGTAGTGCAAAGCTTCTTTAAAACCCATTTTGCTGGCTTAGTCGATTGGTATTTATTGGCTGCGATTCCTGCTGCATTTTTAGTGAGTGCTTTAATTGGTATGTTGATTGAACGCACTGTGATCCGTCCGCTTTATGGTCGGCAACTCGAAACATTATTGGCAACTTTCGGGGTCAGTCTGATCCTCATGCAAGCGGTACGCATGATTTTTGGTGCTCAGAATGTTGAAGTTTCCAATGTGGCATGGCTCAGTGGCGGGATTGCCGTTACTCCAAGTTTAATGCTGCCGTATAACCGTATTGCCATTATTGGCTTTACTGTTGCGGTGTTGCTGTTGTTGCTGTTCTTACTCAATAAAACCCGTTTCGGATTATTTGTCCGTGCGGTCACGCAAAACCGTCAAATGGCGCGTGCGGTGGGGATTCGTTCAGCGCGTATCGACATGATGGCATTTGGTTTGGGTTCTGGTCTAGCTGGTCTTGCTGGTTGTGCTTTGGCTCAAGTCGGCAATGTCGGGCCTGACTTAGGACAAAACTACATTATTGATGCCTTCCTTGTTGTTGTGGTGGGCGGTGTCGGTCAAGTTTGGGGTGCAGTACTTGCCGCGTTAGGTCTTGGGATCAGTGGTACGGTCTTGGAGATCGGTCTAGGTGCTGTTCTTGCAAAAATTATTCTCTTGGTTCTTGTGATTTTGTTTATCCAAAAGCGTCCACAAGGTTTGTTTGCCATCAAAGGTCGTTTCGTGGAGTAAGCCAATGAAAATCACTTCTCTCTTTGCAGATAAACCGTATAGCGCCATAGCGATTGCAATTTGTTTTGCAGTGTTGATGGCACTACCGTGGTTACATTTACTTTCTCCAGATTCTGCATTTTATTTGTCTGCTTACTGGATCACCTTGATTGGCAAAATCATGTGCTTGGCCTTAGTCGCATTGGCATTGGATTTGGTTTGGGGCTATGCAGGCATTTTGAGCTTAGGGCATGGTTTGTATTTCGCTTTAGGTGGTTATGCGTTTGGCATGTACTTAATGCGTGAATCGGCAGGTGATGGCTTGCCTGATTTCATGCGCTTTTTGAGCTGGACAGAATTGCCTTGGTATTGGATCGGAACAGAGCATTTTTTATGGGCCTTGGCTTTAGTCGTACTGGTTCCAGGCTTAATTGCTTTTATCTTTGGCTTCTTTGCTTTCCGCTCAAAAATTAAAGGCGTGTATTTCTCAATTATTACCCAAGCCATGACCTTTGCGGCAGCGCTATTGTTCTTCCGTAATGAAACAGGCTTTGGTGGTAATAATGGTTTTACTGGTTTTAAAACGATTTTAGGTTTTGACATCACCTCAGCACCGATGCGTGCCAGCTTATGTTTTATGACTGCTTTGGTTCTGATGTTGTGTTTTATTGGTTTGCGTCAATTGATGAATCGCCCTTATGGTCGCGTGCTTGGCGCGATTCGAGACAGTGAAAATCGTTTGCAATATCTGGGTTATCGCACGCTTTGGTACAAGCTGTCTGCATGGGTGCTTTCTGCGGTGATTGCAGGCATTGCAGGGGCGCTGTATGTCCCGCAGGCAGGCATTATCAATCCAAGTGAAATGAATCCTGTGAATTCGATTGAAATGGCAGTTTGGGTGGCAGCAGGTGGTCGTGGCACATTGATTGGACCAATCTTAGGTGCTGGTTTGATTAATGCAGTGAAAACTTATTTTACCGTGGCAGCACCAGAAGCATGGTTACTCATCCTTGGCGGATTGTTCATTGTGGTGACTTTATTCTTACCAAAAGGTGTGATTGGTTTATTTGACCGTTTTAAAAAGGAGAGCAATTAAATGAGTGATTTATTAACAAACTCTGCTCAACATGGCGGTCAACTCGGTGAGGGCTATGGTCGTGCTAAACCTCAAGGCGCTGACTTTAGTCATGGTATCGCACTTTATTTAGAAAAAGTCAGTGTTTGGTTTGATTCGTTTCGTGCCTTGAATGATTTATCGCTGTATATCGCAGAGGGTGAATTACGCTGCATCATTGGCCCAAATGGTGCAGGCAAAACTACCTTAATGGACGTGATCACAGGCAAAACTCGTCCGACGACAGGCACGGCCTTTTTTGGGCAGAATTATGATCTTGCCAAAATGAGTACTGAACAGATTGCGGAAGCAGGAATCGGTCGTAAATTTCAAAAACCAACGGTATTTGAAAATTTCACGGTGATGGAGAATTTACTTCTCGCAGCGCCGCGTGACAAAAGAGTGAAGAAAAGCTTTTTTAGTCGTTTAGACCCAGAAGCGCAGTTGGCATTGGATGAGAGTTTGCAGCAAATTCGTCTGCAAGAGTTCATTCATAAACCCGCAGGCTTATTGTCACATGGTCAAAAACAATGGTTGGAAATCGGTATGTTGTTGATGCAACGTCCGAAACTGATTTTGTTAGATGAACCCGTCGCTGGCATGACCGATGCAGAGACAGAGCGTACTGCTGAACTCTGTTTAGAATTAAAAAAGAATCATACCTTGGTGGTGGTGGAGCATGATATGAGCTTTATCGACACCATTAGTGAAAAAGTCACAGTCTTGGCACAAGGTGCAATTTTGGCAGAAGGCACATTGGCAGAGGTTCAAGCCAATGAAGATGTAATTGAAAAATATTTAGGACGCTAGGAGACTGCCATGTTAGAAGTTAAACAAGTCAACCAGTTTTATGGTGGCAGTCATATTCTTCGTGATGTGTCTTTGTCAGCCCCAGTCGGTGAATGTAGCGTTGTGCTTGGACGTAATGGGGTGGGAAAAACCACATTGCTCAAGTGCTTGATGGGGATTCTGCCGATTAAGTCGGGCGAAATATTATTGGATGGTAAAGACATCGCAAAAATGACACCTGAGCAACGTGTTCGAGCGGGTTTAGCTTATGTCCCCCAAGGTCGTGATATTTTTTCGACATTAACCGTTGAGGAAAATATTTTAATTGGTATGGCTAAATTTTCAGGGGCTAAAACACGTAAAGTTCCAAGCCATTTATATGAGATTTTTCCTGTTCTTGATGAAATGAAACATCGCCGTGGTGGTGATTTATCAGGTGGTCAGCAACAACAACTTGCGATTGCGAGGGCTTTGGCATCAGAACCTCGTGTCTTGATTCTGGATGAGCCCACAGAGGGCATTCAGCCATCCATCATTAAAGATATTGGTCGAGTGATTCGCAAACTCGCTGATCAAGGGGAAATGGCAATTATTTTGGTTGAGCAATTTTATGATTTTGCCGAAGAGCTCGCGGATGCCTATATGGTAATGGCGCGTGGGCAAGTCGTTGCTCATGGGAGAGGTGAGGAAATGCCTGAAAAAGGGATTCGGGAGTTGGTGGCGATTTAATATTCTTCAACTAATGATTTTTTAGATGTTTTCTAAGTCATGTGCCTGAGTGATATATTTTACTTTTGAAAGATCAAAAGTAACAAAAATCTTTTGTTCGACTGACGGTACGTCCTTGTAACCGCAGTCGAACAAGGCGACATCCATGCCGCCTGCCACAATAGTGGATGGTGGGTAAATACAATTTAGAAAATCGAATGGTTGGTACTAGATTTATATGCCTTCAACCTTATAAAACGTGCCACCTGCATAAACATTGTGTCCAAAGCCACAGGTTGAATCACCATTATTTTGCTCAACCTCGATTTTTTGACCATTTTGTAGGTCATTTAAAAACTGTAGTTTGATTGTGCAATCTTCATAACGATAGCTAGCTTGCTTTGAAGTAACAGGCATGTTGGTATCAAATTGACCCATATTTGGACCATAAATTAGACCTCTAAGCCCAAAGTAATAACCATCAAAATCGATTTCATATTTATTTTGCTTTTTACTCACCTTGATGTAGTCCCATTGCCCAAAACCATTGGCTCGGACATAAGTACCTTGTAAGTCTTTGGTGATCTGAGGTTTTGGGAGCTGTTTTAAGTTGTATTGACTGGTTTTCGAGTCTTTATCTCTTAGAAACCAAACTCTGGCCCATTGTGGTTTTCCAAGTTTGGCATAGCTTAAACCGACATTATTATTGGCGATTTCTATATCACGATCATTGACTTGGATACCACTTTCATCTGCATTTAATTTACAGAAATGTGCCCACGCTGCTTGGTCTTCAAATTGCTTTACTGCCTTAGCATACTGCTTTTGATCGTAGAACTTCTTACCTTGCTGGGCGTATTGTTTTACTTTGGCACAACCTTGCTGTAACTCTTCTGCAAAAGAAGATTCAGCAAAACTGCTTGCGGAAATAATGGCAGTGATGGCGATTAAACTGAGCTGAGATATTTTAATCATTTTCAATATTTTTAAAGTTGCTTTGGCAATAGTTTATCCAATGATGATGGATTTGCGCTGTGATGAAATTGTTAGTTGCTGAGCTGTAGTTGCATCCAAACTAAGTCTCGCCAAGTTCCCTTTTTTTGTCCAACTTGGGGCATATAACCCGTTTGTACAAAACCAAGCTGTTCGTGTAGCACAATTGAACCCATATTTTCACTATCAATTGCGGCAAGCATGATATGCATCTGTTGCTGTTTTGCCAGATGAATCAATTGTTGCATGAGCGCTTTTCCCATCCCTTTACGGGCATAACTTGGATCGATAAACACAGAGTGTTCAATTGTTTGACGATAACCCGAAATACTCCGAAAACTTGCATAATAGGCATAGCCCGCGATTTTCTTGAGTTGCAAATCCTCAACCACAATCATTGGAAATTGTTGTTCTTGTAAGGTTAGAAAACGTTGTTGGTAGTCTACAAAGGAAACCGCTTGATCGTTCCAGTTCGCTGTTCCATTTAAAATCTCTGCATTATATATCGCGAGAATTTGTTCGAGATCATGCAAGTTAGCAAAACGAATTTGATAATCTGATGAGAGTGTTATTGGAGCAAGTGAAAGCAGAGCTGACATGGGTGAGACCATCAAAAGCAGATTAAAAATTAAATCATATTTCAATACGAGAAATATCAAGTGATTCCAATATGATAGATACAAACAAAAACAGCAAGGAATCCCTTGCTGTTTTTTTCATTCTAATCAGCTTAGAAATGGTACTTGATCAAAGCGCTGACGTTGTTTTCATCACGGTTTTTAAGACCAAATTTGTTATTCCAAACAGAATGTTCAACACCTAAATATAAGCGAGTGTCTGGTGAAATGTGCTTACCGACATTCCACTTATATTGTGTTGTCCAGTTGAGTTCGCTCGCGTGATCTTTCTCACCCGTAGACCAGTCAAGGAAACCATCAACCAAGAACTCTTCGTTAGATACTTTAAATGGCAATGCATATGCGATCGTCATTTGATAGTCATCAGCAGTTTTTTCGTTGTTTGCACGATAGAAATTTACATTCGCATATTGGAAATATGGAATTGCAAGATCGAAACCTACGCCGTATAAGAAGTTATCAAAACTAGAGAAATCATCATTGTTGCTTTCCCAAGTCGTTGAGATCAAAACATCTTTCACTGGACCAAAAGCAAGTTTTTGACCTGAAATTTCGCCTAGGCTTAAACGTGGAGAAAGTTCGAAATAAGTGCTTTTATGATCGTCGCTACCACGCATGCGATCCATAAAAAAGAATACATCGGCATATTTAACTTTTGCCGCATATTCAACAGTCAAAGTTGTTTGTTTTTCATCAACAACTTCGTAATTTTCACCATATAAACCAGTTAAGCTGAAATCCTGCCAAATTGGTTTCGCCTGAGCGAAAGCTGCTGTAGATACCAATAGACATGTAGCCGCAAGTTGCTTCAATTGCATTTAAAAAATCTCCCCCACAAAAGGCGTGTAAAGCATACAAGTTATGAAGCAAAAATAAAGCCAAATTTGACCAAATGCTCAAAAGAATTGTATACGGCAAAAATCAGCTTAAAAGACAGGGCTTGAGCGCTGACTTTTTAATCATATTTCGATGAAAATCTGCAAAATCAGCTTGCATATTTATAAGGAAAGACAGATATTGGAATGAGAGAAGATCTTCTAAATGACTGAAACGCAACAGATGTGAAGCAAGGAGACGACAAGCATTTACATAATCAAAATATACAACTGCACTGAATGAATGCATGCTCAAAGTGTGCTGAATAAATAAAGTTTCGTAGAACCGTCTCACAGAAAAGAGAGGAAGATATTTATGAATATTGAAATCCGTACAGATAAAAACATTCAAGGTAGCGAACGTTTAATTAGTTATGTCCGTGCAGAACTTACGCAAGAATTTCAACGCTATAGCGAGCGTATTACACATTTTTCGGTTCATATTAGTGATGAGAATGGGGAGAAAACGGGCGATCATGACAAACGTTGTATGATCGAAGCTCGTCCAGCTGGAATGAAGCCAATTGCTGTGACTCATAAAGCAGCCAATATTGATGCATCTATTCATGGTGCTATCGATAAGCTGAAACGTAGTTTGGAACATTTATATGAGAAAAAAGACCATCATCGTGGTGGCTTACCAGAATATGTCGATGTTGAGGTCGATGACGAAGCGTAAATGTCGGTAAAGACATAAAAAAAGCCCTTAGTTGGGCTTTTTTTATGTGTGTATCAAATTTATACATGATTTTTGGGTCGTTTTATAAAAACCTGTCAGGATATTCGGCATAATAGAACCATTAAAAATATTGAGAGAATTGGTCATGTTAAGTAACCAACAGCAGACCTTGGTGCAAGCCATACAACAACTCGACTTAAACCAAGTGCAATCTTTGCTTGCTGAAGGACTCGACCCAAATTTTATTGATCCTGAACAAGGTCCTCCTGTCTCAATGATTTGTGATGGTTTATTTGCTTGGTGGGAAAAGATTTGCGAAGCATATGAAGCTGGTGAACCACTCAGTGAGACAGAAAAACAACAAGAACTCCAAGTCTATTTAGATATTTTAGATGCACTGATTAAAGCAAAAGCAAACCTGCATTTATGGGATGCCGAAGAGTTTTATGGTCCACTTTGGGATGCAGCAAGTTCAGCATGTGTGCCAGTTGTACAACGTTTGTTGGATGAAAAAGTTGATCCAAATACCCGCGATGAAGAGGGCTTAACTATTTTATCGTCTATTAGTCAGCTATTCTTTGATTGTGAATTTGATGAAATTGATTGGTCAGAGTCATTAAAAGAAGAGCGCGAAACGCTAGAGTTGCTCCGTCAAAATGGTGCGAAAATGTCAAAAGAGCTAACGGCATAAGCTTAGCCAACAGAATGAAACAGGGGATAATGATGAAAAAAATTCAGACATTGGGCGTTGTAGCCGTATCAATGATGGCAAGCACAGCTTTTGCGGCAGACTTTTCTTTTGACCGTCCAGGTTCAGGGATCAGCACAGGCATTACACCTGTAGGTCAACTCGCTTGGGAGCAAGGTTTACCATCTGCAAGTTACCAAGAAGATACGATTGATGGTGAGAAAACCAAAACAGTTACTTTAAATGGCGATATGTTGCTACGTACAGGTCTTGCGGATGGGCTTGAGTTACAACTTGGTTGGCAAGGTCCAGTTTGGCAACAGTATAAACGTGCGGGTAAAACCAAAGAAACGAATGGTTTAGGCGATGTAAGTGTTGGTCTAAAAAAGGCGATTGATTTAAAAGATGATCGTTTAACGATGGCTTTGTTGGCTGAAGCAATTATTGCGACAGGGAACGATGAATTTACAGCGCATGATGACATTTATAGCTTAACGTCTGCGGTCGCTTATAAGTTTAGCGATCTCATCGGAACATCAATTACCATGCGTTACGAAGCACAAAATAGTGATTGGGCTGTAACCGCAATTCCAACGATTGATTATAAAATTGCAGGTAAATTATCAGGTTATTCTGAATTTGTTTACCGTAAAGCTGAAAGTCAAGACTATGAATATGGCTTAGGTACAGGACTTATTTACGCGATCAATAACCGTGCACAATTAGATGCAAGCGTTGGTGTCGATTTAAATGGTGACGCACGCAGCTACAATGGTGGCTTAGGCGTATCTGTTTTATTTTAATGAAAAAATGCTCTGAGTTATTCCTGTTTCTATGATTTTTGAAGCACTGAAATGAGGTCTCGGAGCACATCAGAGAGAAAATAATGAAAATGTGTGTTCAGGGTGAACGCAGTTCCCAATGGATAAGTTATTTTATTGGAACATTGCTATTACTCTGCGGGTCTTTGACTTATGCGCAAGACAATTCAGCAACTTTACTAAGCCCTGAAGATGCATTTACATTTTCAGTTGAATCGACCAAGACCAATCAAGCGCGTTTACATTGGACGATTCAGCCGAACTATTATTTATATCAGCACAAATTCGAAGTACAGCAAGGTAATCAAGCGGTTGCACTTAATTTTCCAAAAGCTGTTGATCAATATGATGAAAACTATGGTCATAGCCAAGTTTATTATCAACAAGTCGAATTTGATATTCCCACTCAAGCATCACAACACTATCGTGTCACATGGCAGGGCTGTGCCAAAGATCGTATTTGTTACCCTCCACAAAATATTGAATTTCAAACTGATGTAGATGGTTTGGTCAGTGTACAAAATACCAATCCAAATGCCCAAAAACGATTTTTGGATCTCGCACGATCGTCCAATGCTTTAGATACTCAGGTCACTTCGTTAGAAACTACTAAACAAGCACGTAATGCAACCTCATCTGAGCAAACTGACGGTACGGTTATGGCTCAAGACCAAAAATGGTCAAGTCGTTTGGAACAGCACTCTTTGGCTTATAGCCTATTATTATTTCTTGGCTTAGGCATATTGCTGGCTTTTACCCCATGTTCATTGCCGATGCTGCCAATTCTCACGTCGTTGCTTGTTCGTGAGCATAGAGGCGTTCGCGCTTGGTCGATTGCATTTACTTTTGTGGTGAGTATGGCGCTGGTTTACGCTGTTTTAGGTATGATCGCATCAGCAGCAGGTTTGAATTTTCAGCGTTGGTTACAGCAACCCGCAACCCTGATTGCCTTTAGCTTATTGTTTGTGGTGTTTGCACTAAATTTGTTTGGTTTGTTTGAAATCAAATTACCGCAAAAATGGGTCAATCGACTGGATCAAATGCAGTCAGCACAACAGGGTGGTACCTTGGTGGGCGCAGGCATCATGGGGATGATTTCGGCGCTATTGGTCGGACCCTGTATGACCGCACCTTTGGCAGGTGTACTGCTATTTATTTCCCAAACTCAAAATCAATGGCAGGGAGCTTTACTGCTTTTTGTACTGGGTTTTGGAATGGGGATTCCTTTGCTGTTGGCAAGTGTGCTTGGCTCTCGTGTGTTGCCAAAAGCAGGCGATTGGATGAATCAAATCAAGATCATTTTTGCCTTTTTGATGTTGGCACTTAGTCTCTATTTCATTCGTCCAATCCTGCCAGAATTAGCGATCCAAATTTTGAGTCTGATTTTAGGCCTCGCCTTTATTATTTATGCGGTTTATCGCTTATTTGGTCAAAAAAACAAACTACAATGGCTGTATGCTGTATTGCTGGTTTTAGTGATTCCAGCACTCGCATTCAATCAATATCAACATTACCAAAATCTTAGTTCGGTACAAGCAGACAAGTTAGCCGAATGGCATGTTGCCAACAGTGCTGATCAATTTAATCAAATTCTTGCTTCAGCACCGACTGATCGTATGATTGTGATTGATGTTTATGCAGATTGGTGTGTGGCATGTCAGCCGATTGAGCATCGTATTTTAAAAGATGCAGAAGTCCAAAACGCGCTTGCGCCGTATTATCTGATTAAGCTTGATCTGAGCCACTATGATGCATCACATCAAGCTTTATTGAGTCAGTGGGATATTCTAGGACCACCTACTTATTTGTTCTTGGATCAGCAACATAAAGAAATACGTACTTTACGTTTAACAGGTGCATTTCAGAAATCTGAATTACTGCAACAGCTTGCACAATTAAAAGAGAAATCATCATGAGTTATCAGCTATTTATAGGAAATAAAAACTACTCAACATGGTCGATGCGTCCGTGGATTTTATTAACACAAGCCAATATTGCATTTGAAGAACATTTGATTCGCTTTGATAGCCTTGAGCCAGACAGTGAATTCAAAACGGAAATTTTAAAGCTCAATCCCACTGGTAAAGTGCCCGCTTTGGTTGATGGTGACATAGTAGTTTGGGATAGTCTGTCGATTTGTGAATATGTCGCAGAACAAAATCCTGAAAAAGCATTATTACCAACAGACCAAAAATTACGTGCAAGAGCGCGGACAATTAGCGCTGAAATGCACAGCAGCTTCCAAAACCTACGTAATTTCTGTCCGATGAATGTCGAAGCTGATTTGGCGCATATTGGACAACAATTGTGGAATGAAAATGCTGAATTACGTGCAGAAGTTGCACGAATCGATCAAATTTGGTCTGAACGTCCAAGTGAAGACAGCTTCTTGTGTGGTGATTTTAGTATTGCCGATGCATTTTATGCACCAGTGGTCATGCGTTTCGTGTGCTATCAGCTACCGATTTCTCAGTCGAGCCAAATGTATATGCAAAAAATATTAGCGCTTGCATCAGTGCAACAATGGATTGACGAAGCCAAACAAGAGCAAATGTACGTACCTTTTGACGAACCGTATCGTCAGAATCGTGAGGAATATCTACAAAAATAGATAAAATTACATAAAGGTTCAGGTCTATATTTAAAAACTAAAATACTATTATGGTTTAAAAATAAGCCAATAATAGGAGAGGTTACGCGATGTTTTTTAAGATATTTAAAGAAATATGGCGTGCTTCTAATTTATTTTATAAAAATGAAAGGCAACATTTAATTTTTTTGAGTATTTTGGTTGCACTAACAAGTTTAGTGAGTGCAATTCTGCCTTATTTTATAAAATTGATTATTGATAATACCCACCAGAATCAGAATATAAGTTTTATTTATCTTTTAGTGATTTCTTATTGTTTTGCATGGTTACTTTCACAAGTGTTGGAGTGGGTTAAGAATGCTTTAGCAGGACTGATTACAGCAAAACAAGAAACTTCTATTTTAATTACAGGATTAAGTAACTATTTAAGAATAGAAAAGACACAGCAAGATAAGATTGATATCGGTATTTTTAATGCAGAGGCAGTCCGTGCAAGCAAAGCATTTTCCATGATTATCTTTGCAATATTGTTGGTTTTTGTGCCTGTTATTCTTCAGTTATTTTTTATAAGTTATATCTTATTCTTAAATATTGGCTTTGCTTTTTCTGTTGGATTTATCAGTGCAGCGGTATTACTTTTCTTTATTTCAAACTTTATTAATCGTAAAAGTAAAGCTTACTATGAACCGTTATATTCGATTGGAAACACGTTACAGGGACGGTTTCTAGAAAAGGCTAATCATGCTTATGAAATTAAAGTAAATAATGCTGTTGATTTTGAGGTTGCTCATTTTGAGAAGAGCGTAAAAAGATTTGTTGACCAAAGTTTTTATAGCCACTCACGAATTGCGGCATTAATGGTGTTGCAAATTGGTTTTATTTTCTTATTTTTATTAGGTTTTCTCTTAATTTCAACCAAATTATTTTCAATAGGAGCAATTACCACTGGAGACATGGTCATGATTAGCTCTTATATCATGATGCTCACAACGCCTTCTCTAATGATTTCTCAGCAAATTAATTTGCTCGCTGGAAATATGGTGGCGATTGAAAAATTTTATCACTATTTCAAATTGGATAAGGATCAATTGAATAATCAACGCTTCGCAGAAGCAGAGAAAGATAGATTATTTTATTTTGATCAAGCCATCTTGCAAATTGGCGGAAAATCAACCCAAGCAATCAATCTCAAATTCTATAAGCATAAAATGTACGCCGTGGTTGGCAGAACGGGTACGGGTAAATCAACTTTAATTCACTATTTACTAGGCGCTCATAAGCCGCTCAATGGGAAACTATTTTATAAAGATCTTGATGTTACTGGTGGTTATTCAAATAAAATTTTTGATGAAGTTGCTTTTGTTGGTCAGAGTGCAACAATTACCAGTGGCTCTCTTAGAGAGAACTTAATTTATAACTCCACCCATCAATATACAGATCAAAAGCTGATTGAATTAATACGTTACTTTGATTTGGAAAACATTTTAATTGATCATAAACTATCGCTTGATAGCGAGATTGATGAATGTATAAAGAGTTTCTCTGGTGGGGAAAAACAACGCTTGAATATCCTACGGGCATTTTTAAAAAAGCCTAAGCTCATGATATTAGATGAACCAACCTCAGCTCTAGATACTAAAACTGCGATGAAGATTTTAAATTTTCTCCATGATCAAATAGAGACCCTTATCGTGATTACACACTTCAAAGGGTGTATTGAGTTAGCTGATGAGGTCGTTAATGTTGAGAAACTGTTTAAAATTGAGTCATCATAACTTGGTTTATATATCATTTTTAATTCGCCACTAAATCCGTAAATATTTTTACTTGATTACGCCCAGCGGCTTTTACTGCATAAAGGGCCTGATCTGCCTGACTAATCACTAAATGCGGCTCGTCTGCACTCAATGAGCTACTAATACCAAAACTGGCACTCACTGAAAACTCCTGATGATCTTCGGTAGTGAAAATCAGCTGGGAAATCGCCATGCGGCAGCGCTCAGCAACATTTTGTGCATGGGGTGTGGTGGTATTTGGAAGTAACAAAATAAATTCCTCCCCGCCAAAGCGACCAATCATATCTTGATCACGAATATTATCTGAAAGACATTTGGCTACTTGGACCAACACTTGATCTCCCATATTGTGACCAAAATGATCATTAATACTTTTGAAATGATCTAGGTCCAACAAAACAACTGAATACAGTTGATCTGGCTGTTGACATAGCTTCTCTAAGTGATTGCTAATACTTCTCCGATTCATCACGTTGGTCAGTGGATCAAGGCGACTTAACACCTGAATAGCTGTTTCGCGAGTACGCCACTGGGTGAGTAAGCTTTCAAAAAGATATAAACAAGCAATTAAAATAGGCAGTAAAAAGAAAAACATGCTGCCGACCCAAAATGGGTGCATTTGCGCTTGATTTAACACTTCAGGCTTAAAGATTGGCGCGTAAGTTAATATGCCAAAAATACTTAAAAAACTACAAAATAAGAGCGCTATAGTTGCAGGTACGAGGGCGCAATAAATCATTCTACGATCAAACAAGACCAATCCAACACCCACTACACTGACATAAGCAACCATGGTTGCTGGACTAAAACTACCGATTAAATAGCCTGTGTGGCAGAGCAGTACCGTAAAAACCTGTACGCTTAGAATAGGAATAATATTCTGAACCCATTTTTTGTCTTTATAGAAATAACAAGGGATAATCATGCTCAGAAATACGCAGAGCATAATAAGATTGGTCCATAATTTAGAACGAACCAAAGGTAAATTAACCCATTGCCATGTCGCAGAATTCAGTAGAACAAAACTGTCCCAAATAATCCCAAAAAGGCTCATTAATGAAGCAAGGATTAGCAGCAAAATTGTTTTTCTTAACATGTTCCAATTGATTAATGGTTCATGTTCCCAAAGCTGCGAAAAATTCCATTTTTCTGTATTTGCTAAATCCTTAAATCGAATCTTTATCATTGGCATGCATCCTTATATGCAATGAGATTCCTAAGAAACTTTATAAGTGTAAATTCGTCATCAAAATTATCGAGAAATGACTGTTAAAATAACAATAACATCTTTGGAATGAGAATGAAGTCTAGCTAAAGACTTTTTAATGCAAAATAGAAAGGGAAAAATTCTTTGAAAAACGGTCTATTATCTAAATATCCGATGATTTTTATTTTATAATGACAAAAATGAATTAAGAGTGACAATGGTCAGACATAGCTGACCATTTTTGCATATATTTTGATCAGCTTAGTCTAGGTCAAGCGAATGTGCGAATTCCGCAATATCTGCCAATGCTTGCTTAGCTTCAGGAAACCATGCATTAAACATTTGGAAGTTGTGCCACATCCCTGTGTAGAGTTTGAAGTGAACTTTGACATCTGCTTGTTCAGCTTTTTCTCTAAAACGCTTTGAGTCATCCAGCAGAATTTCTTTAGAACCGACCTGAACCAGTGTTGGTGGTAAGCCATCAAGATCATCAAACAGGGGAGAAACTCTCGGATCGCCTGGTTGGATATCATCGGTTAGATAATGCTTGATACCTGCTTGTAGAGCTTCAATCGATAACAATGCATCGTGTTTCTGATTGAAACGTAGCGATTCACTGGTCAGTGTCAGATCCAAATAAGGCGACATCAATATCAAACCACTCGGCATGAGTTCGGGTTGCTGTTTCAGGCGTAGACAGAGTGCAAGCGCGAGATTGGCACCACAAGAATCACCTGAAATAATAATATCCTTTGGTTTAATCCCTTGAACGAGTAGTGCTTGATAGACATCAAAAATCGCATCAATCGCTTCAGGGTAAGGATGTTCAGGTGCAAGAGGGTAATCCACATGAATCACTTGCATCTGAGTACGCGCAGCAAGATCAGTCATCAGAGCACGATGAGTATTTAAGCTACCAAGAAAAAATGCACCGCCATGAATATGAAAGATCAATTGCGTTGCAGATGCTTGCGCTTTAATTTCTTCACCACGTACACCAGCCAAACGAATTGGTCGAATTTGTACTGTTGGATTTTGTGGAAATAAGCGACAAAGTTGATCGAGAACTGGTCGTAAAGCATTCGGTGCTAAATTCAACTGACTTGGCGTGCGAATGGTCGCCTTTAGTAACGATTCAGTAAAATAATATTTCCAAACAGTACCAAATTTCATAATTTTTCCATATTGTTAGATCAGTATAATAATAAGTAGAGTTAGTTCATGAACTCGTCAGGTTATACCAAATAGTCATAATCAAGAATTGCAATATTGATTGAAGTTCCCAATACTCTTGGTCTTGAAAAGACCCCCTTAAGGATATTACAAAAATGAAGAAAATTGCTTTAGCATTTGGATTGCTCGGTTTAACAACTTTTGCCAATGCGGCGGATGCGCTGAATGGTACAGTTTGGCAAACAATTGATGATGAAACAAAACAACCAAAGGCAATTGTAAAATTTACGGAACAAAAAGATGGATCGTTAACCGCATCGATTCAAAAATATTTAGTTGCTGGTCAAGAAAATGCCTGCTCTAAATGTGAAGGCACTTACCACAACAAACCACTAAAAGGCGTGACGATTGTTCATAGCTTGAAAAATGTCGGTGGTACGAACTACGACAATGGTTCAATCATTGATCCTAAAAATGGTAAGACATACAAGTTAAAAGCTGAAATGATTGAAGGCGGTAAAAAACTGAAATTACGTGGTTATATCGGTATTGCAGCTTTAGGTCGTAACCAAACATGGATTCGCGTGAACTAAGATTTCATAGCACTAAAAACCGAGCTTTTTAGCTCGGTTTTTTTATCTTTATATTCAGCTTAGGCTGATAATGCCTCATAGCTCGCCTCATCAAAGCCAATCACAAAACCTTGTGGGGTTTGTAATACAGGGCGTTTGATTAGGCTTGGCTGAGCCATAAGCGTTTCAATGAGGTTCTGTTCATTGCTGGTAGCGTGAGCTTGCTCATCTGTTGTGAGTTTACGCCATGTTGTGCCCTTTTTATTTAGAACTTTGTCAGCACCAATCTCTTTTAACCAGACCGCTAAAGTGCCTGCATCAATGCCTTGCTTTTTATAATCATGAAATTCGTAGTTGATGCCTTTTGCCTGCAATGCATCAAAGGCTTTTTTCATTGAATTACAATTTTTAATACCATAAATTTTAAACATGCGAAAACCACAGAAAATAACAAAAAGATATGCCTAAAGCCTAACGTAAAAAGGCTGCGCTGTGCCAGTTGAAATTTTTTATTCAGTTGATCGATGAAAGAGATAAAAGGAGTGACCAAATTGATCAGATGAATTGAATAAAAATGCGATGGATAAAGTCAGTAAAAAATATTTAGTATCTAAAAAAGAGAAAACCCGCATTTAATCTTCCTGATCATGCGGGTCTCATTTCAACGTCCAATGTCTCATCCTTGCAAATAAACTTAAACTAAGTTTATTTTTCCTTCCTACGGCGTCCTATCCCTTTGTGGTCATCCTGACCGCTTCCCTGTGCCGTGGTGCTATAATGCCGTTACAGGGGGTAAATAAAAATACACAAAAAACGACACGGGATGTAAGCTAAAGAAGCGGTCAAAGTGAACACTTGTTCACTTATTCGTGTATTTTATAGTCGATAATCACAGGTGCATGGTCACTAAACCATTGTTCTTTATAGACCCATGCGTTTGCGGTACGCGATTTCCAGTCCGGTGAGCAAGCATGGTAGTCGATACGCCAACCTACATTTTTCGCACGCGCTTGACCACGATTTGACCACCATGAATACAATTCAGATTCAGGTCGTACCTCACGGAAGGTGTCGACATAGCCTAACTCATCATAAATGTGGTCGAGCCATGCACGTTCATGCGGCAAAACACCTGATGACTTCTGGTTGCCTGACCAGTTTTTAATATCGATACGCTTATGTACGATATTGTAGTCACCACACACAATGATTGATTTATTTTCATCTCGCCATTTTTTTAGTATTTCCGCATATTCTTGTAGAAATAAATCTTTGCGTGCTTGTGCTTCGTCACCACTTGAACCTGATGGCAAGTATAAAGAAGCAATATGAACAGGATGTGACAGACCTAAATCAAATTCTGCAGTAACAAAACGACCTTGAGAGTCCGCAAGTTCAAAACCTAAACCATCTTTGACTGAGACAAAGGGCAAGCGGCTATAAATCGCCGTACCTGCATAACCTGCACGTTCAGCAGGGAAAAGGTGAGTGTACCAACCTTCAGGTTTAAATTTATCAGTCCATTGTTCGTGGGTAATGCGGCTTTCTTGCATACATACCACATCGGCACCAGACTGTTCTAACCATTCGAGCAAGCCTTTGGTGACTGATGCGCGCAAGCCATTTACGTTAATTGAAACGACTCGAAGAATTTTTACATCACTTGGATAGCTATCCTTTGGTATCATACGTCTGTTTAACCTCAATTGAAGAATTTGGAGCACCTTATATGACAACGCCTGTGTCATTTCATCCGCAAGCTTTTATCGAACTCGCATTATCACGTGGAGTGCTTAAATTTGGTGAGTTTACCTTAAAATCAGGCCGTGTCAGTCCTTATTTCTTTAACGCTGGTTTGTTAAACGATGGTGAAGCATTGTCTTTGTTGGCACAAGGCTATGCCGATAAATTGGTTCAGTGTGACAATGTCGGTGTGATCTTTGGCCCTGCGTATAAAGGTATTCCTTTTGTTGCAGCGACTGCGGTGGCGTTGTCTCAAGTACATGGCAAGAGTGTTCCTTGGGGTTTTAATCGTAAAGAAGCCAAAGATCATGGTGAGGGCGGTGTATTGGTTGGTGCATCGGTTGCAGGTCAGAAAGTTTGGATCATTGATGATGTGATCACTGCGGGGACTGCGATTCGTGAAGTTGTGACCATCTTAAAAAATGCAGGTGCGACCATTGCAGGGGTGTTGGTTGCATTAGACCGTCAAGAACGTGGTCAAGGTGAGCTTTCTGCGATTCAGGAAGTGCAAAAAGAACTTGAAATCCCAGTGCATGCTTTAATCACAATGAAAGATTTGATGGATTATTTGGATGCAAAAGGCGAAAAAGACGCTTTAGCCAATATGCAGGCTTATCGTGAGAAATATGGGATCTAAGGTTTAGATGTGGGAAAGGAAGCGAAAGCTTCCTTTTTTATTGAGTTTAATTAATGAATTATTGGAAATAATGATTAAAAAATAAGCGTGGAACGTGAAAAATTATGTAAAAGCCGTTTTATGCACTGAATCCTAGTTTTTATTTGGTTAAAATTTTGATAATTATTTGAAAATAAAAAATATTTCATATAATGTATATTATGTTAATTTTAGAAAATCTTTCGAATATGTACAGTCAAAAAACTCTCACATATAAAAATTATATTTAATTTGGTGAAAATTTTATTAAGTGTTTAACATAAAAGACTTTAATCTATTTGACGCTATTATCATGGATAGACTGTTATTTAAAAGATCTTTCAAGAAAACCGATGATGTTATTTTCCCTTGTCCAACATGTGGTAATCATAGTTTAAAGCTCGATGAAACAAAATTTCATTCCGAAGATAGTGCTCAATCTAAAAAAATGCAGGAAAGTGAATATTGGGAGCCAGAATGGCTAACTTCAGTATTTATCACAGTTTTTTCTTGTAATAACTCTAATTGTAAAGAAGCTGTTATGTGCTCAGGTACAGGTTATGTAGATTGGGAGCAGATAGAAAATGAATATGGAGAATTTGAGCAAGAATATTACTGCTTCCACACCCCCTAAAATTTTTATACCTGCGATTCATTTTTTCAAAATTCCTGAGAAATGCCCTGAAAGTGTAAAAAATTCGTTACTCGAAGCATTTTCTTTAACCTTACACTCTCCTAGTTCTGCTGCTAACAAAGTCAGAGCTGCAGTTGAAAACTTATTAACAAAATTTCGTATTCCTAGAATTACTCGAAAGCCGGGCAAAAATATTCGTTTACCTCTTGATGCTAGAATTGCAAAAGCAAAAAATCATAAAGCTATTTTAGGTGAACTTGAAAATATACTTTATGCTCTAAAATGGTTAGGGAATGCTGGTAGTCATGCTAATTCTGAAATTTCAGTTGATGATGTTTTTGATGCTTATGAGTTTATGAATCATATTCTTAATGAAATTTATGAGCCTAAGCAGAAGTTAGAAAAATTAGCAAAAGAGATTAGAAAGAAAAAAGGACCAGTAAAAGCAAAAAGATCTATTTAAACTAGATTAGTGAAGGCTCCTTTGATGAGATCCTTACCTAGGTAAAGATCTCATATGGGAACAAACATCTTCCCATACACCATTACGATATCTACGATATGCACAAACTCGAACAGTTTTTGCTTTCATATAACACCTCATTAGCTATCTCAGTTGAGAGAACTGACACTCATAAAACCCCATAAAAAATAGAGAAGTATGAGAAGCATCATAAGGAGCCTTCTACTAAATACTAACTAATTAACAGATAAAAAACAACATTTGCCGTAAAAAAATTACGGCAACTATGCTAAAGTAGTATTTTTTAAATATTAAGATTAAAAGCTATGTTATCTAAATTTGAAGTTTCCGGCTTTAAAGGCTTCAACGAAAATATGGTTTTCGACTTATCAGATGTAAAAAACTATAATTTCAACACAGAGTCAATAAAAGATAATACTATCAATAAATCAATTATATATGGTCAGAATGGAACAGGTAAAACTAATCTTGGATTAGCCATATTCGATATAGTTGGACACTTAACAGATAAAGAGTTTAGGCCTTCTACATATGCAAATTATCTAAATGCTGCAAATGAAGAACAGAAGGCTAAATTTAGATACACCTTTTTCCTTAGAGGGAAAAAGGTTGTATATGTATACGTTAAATCAGGTTATAACGTACTAATTTCTGAGGAGTTATTGATTGATGATAATAAGGTTTTATATATTAATCGTGATGAGTCGACCAATTCATATATTAATCTGAAAGGAGCTGAAACGCTAAAAACTGATATTGGCCATGCTAGTATTTCTATAATTTCATATGTGAAAAATAATACAGTTCTAGATGATACTCCTATTAATCAGGCATTCTTTGAGCTTATAAACTTTGTCAACAAGATGCTGTTTTTTAGAATTGTTGAACAAGCGAACTCATATATATTTCTCGGTTTAAACTCTGGAGAAAAAAGTATTACAAGTGACATTATCGAGGCAGGAAAACTACCTGAATTTGAGAAGTTTCTTAATACGTCAGGAATTAAATGCAAATTATCTATTTATAAAAAAGTAGGTGAAAAAAGGATCGCTTTCGATTTTGGCAAAAGAAAAATTGATTTTTTTGAGAACGCTTCTACTGGTACAAAAGCTTTATCTATTTTTTACTTTTGGCTACAAAGAATCAAATATGAGAATACTGTATCTTTTGTTTTTATTGATGAATTCGATGCCTACTACCATCATGATCTTTCAAAAATAATTGTGAAGGAACTAAAGCAAACTAATGCTCAAGTTGTCTTAACAACTCACAATACATCTATTATGACAAATGATTTACTTAGACCTGATTGTTACTTTGTCATGACAGATGAGCTCATTAAGCCTCTTTGTAATTTGACATCAAAAGAATTAAGACAAGCTCACAATTTAGAGAAGATGTATAAGGCTGGAGTTTTTCAAGAATATGAAAATATAGAGTAAGACAATGAATAATAAAATCTTACTTGTATTTGAAGGTGAAAGAACAGAGAGCCTAATTGCTAATAGTCTCATCTCTTCATTAATCGAGCAGACTAGCAACTTAGTTGAAGCTGTTTATAAAACACATATTTATAACCTCTATACTGAAGTTATTAATGATCCATTTTTAGATATCTTTCATTTGATTAAAGAGAAAAATCCTCATCTCAACCATTTTGAAAGAGATGAGTTCTCTCAAATTTACTTATTCTTTGATTACGATGGTCATGTTGGTGGAGCTTTAGATCAGAAAATCGAAGTCCTATTAGAGTATTTTAATGAAGAAAGTGAGCAAGGTAAGCTTTTTATCAGTTACCCTATGGTAGAAGCAATTCGGTGTATAAAAGATTTAGATGATCTAGATTTATTTCTGAATGCTACTTATAAAAAGTCAGATTTCAAGCAGTTTAAGCCTTTTGTTCACACATATGGCTTACAGAAACTACAGAATTACTCAAACTATTCTGATGAGATAAAAGGGAAACTTATTTCATTTCATTGTAAAAAAGCTAACTATTTAGTTAATAATAATTTGAACTATCCTGATGAACCAATTGAACAAACAGAAATTTTTAGATCGCAACAAGAAAAATATATTTATGTTACAGATAACATCACTATCTTAGGCTCATTTCCACTAATGTTACTCGATTATTTTGGGTCAAAAAAATTGTTTAGCTTATTAAATAATAGTGAATAGTCTCCAATATATATGAGCTAAGAGATTTTATTTTACATAAAATCTCTTATTCGAATCCCATTTCATCACACTTCTTACATTCCAACATCACACCTAATTTTTCTTTACGCCCTTGCTCAGTCAACACCCAAGGGCGATTCTGCCACGGTGGATCATGGCGTACATGCTGCCCATGCCCACAAGCAAGATCAGCAACAAAATGTCCTTCGGCGTCCAAGTGAAAACCAACAATGGCTTGCTGCATTTATTCACCCAAACTTTCAAGTTTAGAATCCTCTAAACCCTTTAAAAAACGATGGCATAGATTATGAATTGCCACCAAATCATTCGGATCAACACCTAAAGAGCAAGCGAGTTTAAAAGGAATTAAGGTAATTTCATCTTTTGCAGCAAGTGCTTTTTCCAGCAAGATTACCTTCTTCATACGCTCATCTTCTTTTACCGCAATGCGCTTTAAAAATTGCTTTTCTTCAAGTTTTTTAATAATTGGCGTCAGCGTGCCTGAATCAAAAAAGGTCTTTTGTCCAATTTCAGACAACGTTACATTGTCCTTTTCGTATAAAGCCAATAGCACAATAAATTGCGGATAGGTCAGGTCGTATTCCTGAAGCAAGGGACGATATTGACGAATCATCGCATTGGTCGCGGAATACATGGCAAAACACACTTGATTATCCAAGTAAGAAAATTCAGTCATGCTTTGCTCCTCAACGTCATTTTGCTAGCTCACAGTATAGTTTGATTAATCGCAAAAGTATATTGTGTATAATAAACTTGCACACAAGATAATTGTGTGCAATATTAAATGAACGAGCTGAATGATTAAGCAAACTATTTTGCGCAATCCCACAATTGGATAGTTGAGAAAACACCTATGAGCAAAATTTATGATTTTCAGGCTGAGCTTTTAGAAGGCGAGCAAAAGAACTTAGCCGACTATCAAGGCAAAGTTTTATTGGTGGTGAACACTGCAAGTCAGTGTGGCTTAACCCCACAATTTGAAGGGCTTGAGAAGCTATATCAGGACTATCAACAACAAGGTCTGGTGATTCTCGGTTTTCCGTGTAACCAATTTGCCAATCAAGATCCATCAAGCAATGAAGAAATAGG
The DNA here is from genome assembly GCF_002434875.1 of Acinetobacter sp. UBA6526. Taxonomy (NCBI): domain Bacteria; kingdom Pseudomonadati; phylum Pseudomonadota; class Gammaproteobacteria; order Moraxellales; family Moraxellaceae; genus Acinetobacter; species Acinetobacter sp. UBA6526. Next base: position 44,580 of record NZ_DJLC01000089.1, read on the forward strand.
CAGCTTCTGTCAGCGCAACTATGGCGTATCATTTCCAATGTTTGCCAAAGTCGATGTGAATGGTCCAACGGCACATCCCTTGTATCAATACCTGACTTCAGAAGCTAAAGGTCTGTTAGGAAGCAGCATTAAATGGAACTTCACCAAATTCCTGATCAATCAAAAAGGCGAAGTGATCAAGCGTTATGCTCCCATCACTAAACCTGAAAAAATTGCCAAAGATATTGAAAAACTTTTGGCTTAATTCGATGTTGAAATTGAATGTTGCACGAATTACTGGTATCGAAATCATCTACCAGTAATTTTTTAATTTTTATCACTCAGAAAATCGTCTATTTAAATAAATCGAATCTAGTGATTTGAATAAATTAGAATTTTTTAGATTTAATAATTACATAACTTGTTTAAACATCATCCTTAAACTTCGCTATACTTTTTGCCAAGATTAAAAATATGAGCGTTAAATTATGCGTGTACTTGTAGTGATGGACCCAATTGAAACGGTGAATCTCAAGAAAGATTCGACGATGGCAATGTTATGGGCGGCAAGCCGTCGCGGTCATGAATTGGGTTATGCATTACAACACGATTTATATATTGATCAAGGTAAAGCCTTTGGTTTGATTTCGCCGCTTAAAGTCTTTGAAGATTACGATCATTATTATGAATTGGGTGAAAAGCAAAAAGAGCCATTGGCTGATTACGATGTTGTATTGATGCGTAAAGACCCACCATTCGACATGAACTTTGTCTATACCACTTATATTTTAGAACAAGCCGAACGTGAAGGCGCATGGATTATTAACAAACCACAATCGCTACGTGACTGTAATGAAAAGCTGTTCGCAACCCAGTTCCCAGAGTTACAAGTACCCACTTTGGTCACGTCTCAACAAAGCCTAATTCGTGAATTCATCAAAGAACATGGTGATGTGATTGTAAAGCCGCTTGATGGTATGGGCGGAATGGGGATTTTCCGTTTGTATCAAGATGGGGTAAACATTGGTTCGACTTTGGAAATGCTCACTGAAATGGGCACACGTCCAATCATGGCACAACGTTATATTCCTGAAATCGTGGAAGGTGATAAACGCATTTTGATGGTCAATGGTGAGCCGATTCCATATTGCTTGGCGCGAATTCCACAAAATGGTGAAGTGCGTGGAAACTTGGCGGCGGGTGGCTTAGGTCAAGCACGTCCACTGACTGAAAATGATAAATTAATTGCTGCAAAAGTGGGTCCTTTTTTACGTGAAAAAGGTTTGGTCTTTGTTGGTTTGGATGTGATCGGTAACTATGTGACGGAAATTAACGTGACTAGTCCTACCTGTATCCGTGAGATTGATGCCCAGTTTGGAACATCGATTGCGGATGATTTATTTAATGTGTTAGAAGCAGGTCGCTCAAGCTAAATAAGAATCATTATTTGACCGAATTGCCCGTTTGAATTTGTACCAAATTGACAAGCAAATGGGCAATTGGATATCGACAGAACCTTGTTTTTAACAAAGAATCGAAAAAAGCACTGCTTTCTGTTGTAAACAAGTGAAATTCGCTTTTCGTGAATGAAGCTTTAGGATTAAAATAACTCCCGAAAACAATAGACGATAACCTTCTTTTTGAGTTGAAGAATTAGACCGTGACCAATTCACCACAGAACAAACCCAAACATGTCATGATGATGGCCGCTGGTACAGGTGGGCATGTTTTTCC